>JAUIME010000631.1 GCA_030433195.1 bacterium | reverse complement strand
ACTCGGTGACGTGGTTGCAGGCGTCAACGCCAACGGCAACCTCGCGACGTTCGGCACCTACAAGTTCTTCGAGAACGAAGGTGCGCTCGCGGTACCGCCGTTCGGGTTCCAGTATCCGCTTCCCGCACAGTCCGGGACGACGACCGATCCGAGTACGATGGGGCCGGACCTCGAGTTCACCATCGTGAACTTCTCGGGGCTTCCGAATCTTCCGTACGATCCGCGCGAGAACCCGATCACGATCGGCGTGCACGCGTTCCAGGCGAACTACGACATCGCATTCATAGGCGAAGACTACGTGCCGCTGCACCGTCAGCTCGCGCTCGTCGAGTTTCCGTATCCGGGTATCGTGACCGGGCGCGTGTTCCACGATCTCGACGGCGACGGCGTGCGCGATCCGGACGAACCGGGCATTCCGGACATCACGGTCGAGCTGCTTGCCGAGTTCTCGGGCGGTGGCGATCAGACCGACAGCTTCCTCTCGCTCGGCGCGGGCCTGTACGGCTTCTACGTCGACGTCCCCGCGTTCGAGACGGCCTCGTGCACGCTCTCGATCGCCCCGTCCGAGTACGCGGGTTGGACGCCGACGTCGCCGACGAACATCGTCGTCGCGGGTTTGACGGCCGGCCAGATTTCAGCGGGGCGTCACTTCGGCTTCGTGCCGGGGCCGGCGACGTTGACCGGCTCGGTGTTCGAAGACCTCGACGGAGACGGGCAGCGCGACGAGGGCGAATCTGGCATCGCGGGCGTCACCGTGACGCTCGATGCCGCGGTCGACGGGGGCGGTGACGTCTCGGACGAAGCCACGACGGACAGCGATGGCGCCTACGTCCTCGCGCTCGATCTCGGCGAAGGCGAGACCGCGACGTGCACCGTGAGCGTCGACCCGCTCGATCTGCATCCGTCGGTCGCGACGACCGCGACGACCGCCGTTTACGAAGACGTCGCGTCGGGCGCCTCGGTCGATGCCGCTGACTTCGGATTCCAGACGCCGAGCTTCACGATCGTCGTCGAGGGGCAGATCTTCGTCGACAACGACGGAGACGGCGAGTCGTCGGGAGATCTCGACGGCATGGGCGGCATCCCCGTGTACCTGAACATCGACATCCAGGGGCAAGACGACACACTCACCACGACGACGGGCGGCGACGGCCGTTACGCGTTCGAGATCCCGATCGCCAACGAGGCGACGGCGGATCTGCTCGCGTACGTGTCGGCGGACGATCTTCCCGGGACGCGGTTCACGACGCCCGAGTCGGTTTTCCTCGACGACGTCGCGGCCGATTCCGAGGTCGAAGCGCACTTCGGATTCCAGCCGTATCGCGTGCCCGTGTTCGGTGATTGGGACGGGGACGGCGAGGCGACGGTCGGCCTCTTCGAGACGTCGTCCTCGACGTTCTACTTCCGCAACGAAAACAGCGACGGTCCCGCGCAGATCGCGGTGCCGTTCGGCAATCCGGGTGACATCCCGCTGGCTGGTGATTGGAACGGCGACGGCAAGGACGGTATCGGGACGTACACGCCGGGCGAAAGCCGTATCCGACTGCGCAACACGTTGACCGAAGGCCCGCCCGACCACAACTTCCGATTCGGGCCGCCCAACCTCGAGCCGTTCGTCGGCGATTGGAACGGCGACGGCATCGAGACGATCGGAATTCACGATCAGTACACGCGCGCGTTCTTCCTGAGGAACGAGCACGCCGGCGGCCACGCCGACTACTTCTACAAGTTCGGGGCGCGTCACTGCATCGCGGTGGCCGGCGACTGGAACGGCGACGGACAGGATACGATCGGCATCTACCATCCGCCGGAGAAGACGTTCTTCCTGACCGACTCGCACGGAGGCGGGGTCGCGGACTACACCTTCCGCTTCGCGGGGCGCTACCTCTATCCGGTCATTGGCGATTGGGACGGCGACGGTAGCGAGACGATTGGCGTCTACAACGCACCGCGCGATCTGTTCCACTTGCGCAACACGAACGACAAGGGGCAACCCGACGCGACGTTCGAGTTCACGACCAATCGCTGGATCCCGATCTACGGCGACTGGAACGGTGACGGCACGCAGACCGTCGGCTCGTACGATCCCGTGCGTGCGCGGTGGCTCGTGCGCAACACGAACACGTCGGGTCACGAAGACATCATGTTCGACTTCGGTGAGCCGAACCAAGTGCCGCTCGTCGGCGATTGGGACGGTGATGGGGCGGATTCCCCGGGCTACTACAACCGTGACACGCGTTACTTCCACCTGCGCGACAACCTCACGTCGGGTGGCGCGAACCTCGTCTTCAAGTACGGCGGTTCGAACAAGGAACCGGTCGTCGGCGATTGGAACAGCGACGGCATCGACAGCATCGGCATCTACGATGCACCGACGGGCGTGTTCTTCCTGCGCGACTCCAACTCGGGCGGCAACGCGAACTACACGGCCGTCTTCGACGAGCCGAATCGTGCGCCCGTGGTCGGCGACTGGGACGGCAACGGAACCGACACCATCGGGACCTACGAAGTCGAAGCGGGCATCTATCGGCTCGCGAACTTCAACGAGTCGGTCGAGCCGTCGATCGTGCTCGAGTTCGGCGAAGAGCACAGCGTGCCGCTCGTCGGCGACTGGAACGGCGACGGCTACACGACCGTCGGCGCCTACCGCGCCGTGACGGGCAAGCACCAGCTGCGCAACGCCAACACGACGGGGCCCGCGGACGTGCTCCTCACGTTCCCGATCCCGTTCTGGTAAGGGCGACGCTTTACGGGCCGGACCTCGACACCTATCTTGAGACCCACGGCGCGGCGGGGGCGGAACGCTCTCGCCGCGCGCGTCGACGCACGCGGCGCCGACGAAACCCGGCCTCGAGGATCGACCATGTCCGCGCCCGAGAACCTCGGATCCGTACACCCCGGATCCGTCCCTCCCGAACGTCCGCTGAACGAAGCCGAAGAGAAGATGCACCGGCGGCGCGTGCGTCGGCGTGCGTTCATCGGACTCGGTCTGTTCCTGACGGCCGTGATCCTCGGCGTGGGCGGTTACGTGTGGGTGTTCCTGCACAACTCGCTGCCGCCGATCGACGGGGTGGTGTCGGTGCCGGGCGTCGACTCGGAGGTCTTCGTCTATCGCGACGAGCGCGGCGTGCCGCAGATCTTCGCCAAGAGCGTCACCGATGCCTACTTTGCGCTCGGCTGGACGCACGCGTCGGATCGGCTGTTCCAGATGGAGGTCATCCGTCGGCTCGCGGTCGGGCGCTTGTCGCAGCTCGCGGGCCGTGAGGTCTTCGAGGAAGACGTGATCTCGCGCGTGCTCGGTCACTACCGAATGGCCGAGGAGCAGCTCGATGCGCTCGACGACGAGACGCGCGCCATCGTCGACGCGTACTGCCTCGGCATCAACGGCTATGTCGCGCGCACGGGCAAGCGACCGATCGAGATGAAGGTGCTGCGCGCGCCGTACGACCCGTGGCGACCCCACGAGTTGCTCGCGATCTTCAGTTGGCAGTCGTGGACCGTCGAC
>JAUIME010000630.1 GCA_030433195.1 bacterium | reverse complement strand
TCGTCGACTTCGTGACGGACGGCGGAGCGGATTCGCGGACGAGCCACCGGACTCTGCGACCGCCCCGGATCCCGCTCGCGATCTCCTCTCGCGATTCGTGCCCCGGCTCCACGGCGGAGCTACAATCCCGCGACCCCGCCGCGGGCCTCCCACGCCGGGCCGGATCCGAATCCTCGCCGCGGATCCCTGACCGTCCCCCGAATTCCGTCCCCGAAAGCCGAGCCTTGATCGAGCCCTCCCTGCAGCACGCCTTCCGATCTCGACACCCACGCGCCACGGCGGCCGGCCGCCGTCCACGACGGGGCCAGACACGCCGCGTCATGTTGCTGCTGGTCGCGCTCGGACTCGGTCCCGCTCTGTTCGGATGCAACGCCGGCGATTCGCCCCGCGAGGCGCTGGCGCCCGACCCCGCGGCGCCGCTCGCGGGGCGCAACCTCCTGTTCATCACGCTCGACACGACACGGGCGGATGCCCTCTCGTGCTACGGCGCCCCGGCAGGAACGACGCCGATGATCGACCAGATCGGCGCCGAAGGCACGATCTTCGATCGCGCCTACAGCCAGACGAACTCGACGAACTCGAGTCACGTCGCGATGTTCACGGGTCGCCACGCGATCGACACCGCGATCCTCAACAACGAGACGACCGCCCCCGAAGATCTCGAGACTCTGCCGGCCGCGTTCCAACGATACGGCTATCGCACGGGCGGCTTCCCCGCGATCCCGCACTCCTCGGAGACGCTGCTCGACCTACCGGGCTTCGACACGAGCTACGAGCTCGCGACCGGGATCCGCGCCCGCGACGTCATCGATCGCGCGATCGACTGGATCACGGAGCCGAGCGACGCGCCGTTCTTCGCGTGGGTCCACTTCTACGACCCGCACACGCCGTACTCGGCGCCGCCCCCGTATCCGCAGCACTTCTACAAGGGCGATCCGTGGAGCGGCGACGGACCGCCGATCGAGACCGATCCCGCGTTCGCGTTGTCCCCGGTGGTCTCGCGCGAGCAGTTCACGGGGCTTCGGGACCTCTCGTATCCGTGGGAGATGTACCGCGCCGAACTGCGCTACACCGACGACCAGATCGCACGCCTCGTGGCGCGCCTGAAAGACGAGGGACTCTACGACGACACCGCTATCGTGATCGTCGCGGATCACGGCGAGTCGTTTGGCGAGCACGACATCTACTACAGCCACTTCAGCCTCTACGACACGAACCTCGTGATTCCGCTCGTCGTCCGCTTCCCCGGCTTTCCGGTCGGGGTACGCAGCGGTGCTACGGTCACGCATCTCGATCTCGCGCCGACGCTCACCGCCGCATTCGGAATCTCCATGGATCCCGTGGCGGCCTCGGGCTTCCCGGGTACGAGCTTGCTCGGCGCCCTGCGCGAGGACGACTCGGCGCTGCAAGGGCGCGAGACGTTCGTCCACGAGCACGCGTACAACAACCAGGTGGCCGTGCGCCGCGGTCCGTGGAAGGCGATCTTCCGCATCGTCCCGAGCGACTACGACATTCCCGAGGAACAGCTCTTCCACACCGACCGCGACCCCGGCGAAACGCGCAACCTCGCGCGCCGCGAGCGCGACCGCTTGGCCGAGATGCGCAGCGTCGCCCTGCGTTGGATCGAGCAAGGGGCTTGGACGCACTCCAACGAAGCGCCCGCATCCGAGGCCGACCGTCGCGCGTTCGAAGAGAACCGCGAGCGACTGCGGCGCCTCGGGTACCTCGACTACGCGAGCCCCGACAAAGCGCAAAACGAGGACGAAGGCAAGGAAGCGAGCGAAAGCCCGGACCGCGAGGAACCGGGCGGCGGCGAGTAGCGCCCGACCCTCAAGGGATTCGGGTGAGTGGTCGACAATTCGTGCATGAACTCCTCATCGCCACGATCCGTCCGTAGCGTCTCGCAAAACGACGCTTCGTCTGCCGCACGCGCTGCCGACCCCGAAATCCAACCGGCCGATCCGCGGGCCCGTCGTCTCGCACTCGCGATCCTCGCGGCCGTAACCCTCGTCGCCGCGGGCCTCGCCTTCGGACTCGAGACCGCGGGTCCCTCGATCGCCGAGTGGCTCGCCGGTCCCGCCCCCGATCCCGAAGCCGGCGAAGCGGTCGCGGACGCGGGAGCTGGGGGGAGAATCGCGATCGTCGTCGCGGTCCTCGTCGTCGTGGTCACGATTCCGCTCGGCGTCGGCGCGCTATGGCTGATGCGAACGGGAGCGCGTTGCCGTGAGTCGCGGCGCTTTCCGCCGCCCGGCTTCGCCGTGCTCCGCCCGACGCGGGTACAAACCGGCGACGCGGCCGTCCGTCGCGGCCGAGCGCTCACCGCGGTCGCGGCGCTGCTCGTGGTGGCAGGCCTGGCGATCCCGGCATTCACGGCCATGATCCTCGCGACGATGCTCGCCTGATCCGCGACGCGACTCAGCGACGCTCACTCAGCGACGTGGCCACCGCGCGGCGAGCCAGCCCGCCCCGCATCCGCAGAGCAATCCCGCCGTGTGCGCGACGTTGGCGACCGAAAAGCCGAACATGCCGAACCAGCAGATGAAGAACCACAGCATCAGGATCACGACCGTCGACTGCGGCATCACGAAGCCGCTCCCGGGCTGCATCCGTGAGCGAATCCAGATGTACCCGAAGAGCGCGTACACGATGCCCGACATGCCGCCGAAGTACGGACCGCTCAGCGCGTACTGGGCGTAGTTCGAGATCACCGCGACGACGATCACGAAGATCGCGAGATGCCGCGATCCGCGTTGATACTCGATCATCCCCGCGAGATCCTTCGTCCACCACAGGTTGAACACGATGTGCAAGATCCCGAAGTGGATGAAGATCGGCGTCACGAATCGCCAGAGCTGCCACTGTTCGATCGTCCGGCGCAGGTAGTACCAGTACCCTTCGCCCGCCGGCTCGGTAATGAACAACCATCGCAGGATCGTCATGTCGCGGCCGAGCTGCGAGAGCACGCCGACGATCACACTCGCGATGATGAGGGTCAGCGTCACGGGGCCCATCGCAGACACGCCGCGTGACGCCCACGTGGTGCGAACGTCGACCACCTTCGATCGCGACCGGGCCCGCTCCTTCTCGCGTTCTCCGCGGATCTCCTTCGCGGCGCGCCCGGCCGCCGCGAACTCCGCCGCGTCGGGATTCCGCTCGAAGCGCTCGAACATCTCGCGCGCGGTCTCGACATGATCCTCGTCGTGGACCCAGACGGAGCACGAGCCGTCGCCTTCGGCGTCGACGCGATTCTCGATCTTCTGCACGAGCAGATAGTCACCGAATCGCGCCGCGAGCTTCTCGTCTTCGAGCGTGGCGATTCTACGCATGAGCTTCGTCGTGAACCCGGCTCAGGGCGTCAGCTCGAACTCGAACTCGGCGACGTGGGTCACCGCGCTCGGATAGGTACCGATGTAGGCGCGGACCTTGTAGCCGGGTCCCGGCGTCTTGCCGGCGAGGATGTTGAGCCGGATGTTCGACTTCTGCTTGGTCTGGAACGGGTTCAGGTTCCACGACTTCGGCCCGAACTTCGG
>JAUIME010000629.1 GCA_030433195.1 bacterium | reverse complement strand
ATGATCGCGAGGCCGCCGCCGTACAGTACCGACCGCGCGACGTTGTTGATCGACCGCTCGATGAAGTTCCCTTGGTTGATCACGGGAACGACATGGATCTGCGGGAACGCCTCGTTCACGCGGTCGATCTCCTCGAGCACGCGGCTCGACACCTCGACCGTGTTCGCGTCGGCTTGCTTGCGGATCGCGACGCGGAGCCCGAGCTCACCATTGACGCGGACGATGCGCGTGAGCTTCTCGTACGTGTCGCGTACTTCCGCGATTTCGCCGATCGTGACCGGCGCACCCTCGCGCACCGAGACGACGGTATCGCGGATCTGATCGAGATTCGTGAACTCCGAAGGCGCGCGCAGCGTCACTTCGTAGCGACCGTCCTCGATCTCGCCGGCCGGCAAGTCGAGGTTGGCGTCGCGGAGCGACGCGAGCACGTCGTCGAGCGGCACGCCGAGGGCCTTCACGCGTCCCAAGTCCAGTTCGATGCGCACCTCGCGGTCGTACCCGCCCCACATGTCGACCTGCGCCACGCCCGGAAGTCGCGCGAATCGGTAGCGGATCTGCTCCTCGATCAACGTCGTCAGCTCGACCGGGTCGAGCTCGCTCGCGATCCCGAGCAGCACGACCGGAAAGCTCGCGATGTCGAACTTGCTCACGCGCGGACGCACGACGTCGTCGGGAAGCTCGTCGATCTCGTCCTCGAGCTTCGCCTGCACTTCGAGAGCGGCCGCGTCGATGTCCGTTCCCCACACGAAGCTCACGCGCACGTTGCTGCTGCCCTCGGACGACACCGACGTCATCTCTTCGACGCCGGGTACCGTCGCAACGATCTCTTCGATGATCTGCGTGACGAGACGTTCCATCACCTCGGGGCTCGCGCCCTCGAATCCCGTCCGGATCGTGACCGTCGGCAGCTCGACGTCGGGAAGCAGATCGATGTTCAAGCGGCTCAGCGAGACGGCACCGACGATCACGACGATCAAGGTGACCATCGCGGTCATCACGGGACGCCGGACACTCGCGCTCGGGAGGCTCATTCGGCGATCGGCTCGGTATCGGGAACCGTCACGGGAGAGCCGTCATCGAGCAGTTGCTGTCCGAGGACGACCACGCTCCCACGCACGCCTTCGCCGACGACCTGGGCACGCTCGCCGTCTCGAATCGCGACGGTCACGGGGCGCATCGAGACCGTCCCCGAACGTCCCGCCTCGGACACCGTGTCGTCCTCGAGTACGAAGACCACCTCGCGTCCCTCGCGCGTCGTGAGCGCCGCCACGGGCACGATGGTCGCTGCTTCCGCGCGTTCGAGCACGACGCGCGCGCGCACGAACATGCCGGGCTTCAGACGGCGCTCGGGATTCTCGATCGCGAGCTCGATCCGCGCTTGGCGCGATGCGCGGCGGAAGACCGGCGCGATGCGCGCGATCTCGCCCGCGAACGCTTCGCCGGGCCAAGCGTCGGTCCGCAGCGTCGCGGCCTGCCCGACGTGCAACATTCCGTAGTCGCGCTCGGTCGCGTAGATGACGGCCTCGAGCGGATCGAGCTCGACGATCGAAAGCAGCGCCGTGTTCGCGGCCACGGTGTCGCCCTCGTCGACGAAACGCTCGGCGACGACGCGCGTGTCATCGCCCTCGCCCCAATCCGCCGTGACGGTCGTGTATCCGAGTCGAATCTTCGCGGTCTCGACGGCCGCTTCGGCTCGCGTGACACCCGCGAGGGCGACGTCGACCGATGCTTGCTTTGCGAGGTGATCGGCGCGCGCGGTGTCGAGCTGCGACTCGGACGAAATCCCACGCTCGCGGAGGGTCTGGGTGCGATCGAGGGCGCGCGACGCGATCTCGAGCGCGTTCTCGGCTTCGACGAGGTTCGCTCGCGCGACGGCGAGCTCGGCCTCGGCCTGCGCGACGGCTTGCTTCCACTCGTCACTGTCGAGCCACGCGACGGCTTGCCCCCGCGTGACCTCGTCGGCGAGATCCCCGACGAGCCGCACGACGCGACCGCCCACCTTGGGAGCGACGACGAACTCCGCGGGCGACTCGAGTGTCCCGCTGAACGTCCGCGAACGCTCGATCGGCCCCTGCTCGACGTCGACGACCTCGACCGGCACGGGCCCGCGTTCGGCCGCCGTTCTCGGGGCACCCGCCTTACGCAAGCGCTCGGCGATCGCCCAACCCAATGCCGCGAGGACCGCGATCGCGAGGATTCCACCGAGGATCGAAGAGAGTTTCATGACGCCCCGTATCCGCTCGTGACGAACGACGACGAGGCACACCGGAATCGCGGCCGGAATCGGGATCGGAACAGAGAAAAGCTCTCGGGCATGTCTTCGCTTTCGCCGCTGCAGCCCCCTCGGATTCTCCGCCCGTTACAGAGAGTCTATCTGTCGCGCTGCCCGCTTCCTAGCCCGATCACGGGCGCTTCTCGGGGGGCCCATCGGGCGACTCGACGCGCTCGAGACGAATCTCGTGCACGACGGGACGATTGTCTTCGATGACGACCTTCTGCGTCGGGACGGGCCGATATCCGTCGACGGGGGGAATGTCGAAGCGGTAGGTTCCCGGCGAACTCACGACGATATACGAACCTTCTTCGCGTTCGTGAGACCAAAGCACGCGCCCTCCGAGCGCAGGTCCGCGTACGTCCAAGCGCCTCGCGATCCCACTGAGGTCGGGTACGAGGCCTCCTTCCTCTCTGATACGCACGAGGCCGTCGTCGCCGATGAGTCGAACCGTGAAAGCGTACTCGGGCGTACCCACGACGTCGATCTCGTTGCGGCCCGGCGCGACTTCGATCGTCTTACGGATGATGCGCAGTCCCGCCGCACCCCCCTGCAAGGTCACGCGTCCGGGCCCCGTGAAGAACCGCATCGAGCGTGTCTCGGGATCCGCTGTGAGCGACGTCTCGTTCCGGCCCAGGTTGCTGGTATCGTCTTCCGGATACCACACGAGCACCGCGTCCTCCGCGGGTTTCTCGGACATCGGGTCGATCACGCGCAAGACGACTTCCGCCGGCGGCGGAGCTTCGAGCTGCAGCTTGCCGGCCTTGTCGATCGTGACGTCCCAGTTGACCGTGGGACCGTCGAGGCGAACCTCGTAGCGTCCGGGCTGCAAGCCGAGCCAATCCACTCGGTAGGTCAGATTCCCCTCTTGGGGTATCGTCTTCGGGCCGTGTGCGAAGGCGAGCCATTCCTTGCGATCCAACAGCGGGCGATCGAGCAAGTGAAGCGTGACGTTGAGGCCGGCCGGCATCGATCGTCCCGGTGGCGCCTCTCGCCAGCTCGCCGGAATCACGAGCGTCGCTTTCACGTCGATCGGCTCGGGCGGATCCTCGAGGTCCAACGAGAGCTTCACGCGATGCGTCGCCCCAGGCCCCAGGTCGATCGCGGCCGACGCGAGAACGACCGGATCGTCGAACCACTCGCCGAGCTCGACCGAGACGACGGTCGGCCGCGTCGGCAGCGACTCGAACACGACCGGTCTCTCGGAACCCACCGGCATCGAGACGCGAATCGTCCCCAACGCCGGGTGTTCTAGCGGC
>JAUIME010000628.1 GCA_030433195.1 bacterium | reverse complement strand
TCGCGGGTGGCCTCGTGGCGCTCGTCGGGCTCGCGTTCGAAGAAGACGCGTACGTGCGCGCCGGCCAAGCGATCCCGATCAGTTGACGACGGCGTGCGCCCGCAGGCGCATCGCGTGAAGTCCGAAAGCTATCCGGCGCGTCGATCCGACGCGGCCGGCACTCGATTCGAAACGAGAGGCGCGACGATCCATGGCGAAGAACAAGCGCAAGCACGGCAAGGGCGGTGGCAACGACTCGAGCTCGAAGACCGCGGCGCGGCCGGCGTCGCTTCCGGGGCGCGCGACGCCGTGGGAGCTCGAGGTCGGTCCGTCTCCCGAGAACTGGGACGAGTGGGTCGAGCTCGACGCGCGCGTGTGGCCGGTTCGTCGCGAGCGTCGCTACTCGTGCATCCCGACGATCTGCTTCAACTGCGAATCGGCGTGCGGCCTGCTCGCGTTCGTCGATCAAGAGACGGGGGACGTCGCGAAGTTCGAAGGCAATCCCGTGCATCCGGGAAGCCGCGGACGCACCTGTGCGAAGGGCCCCGCCACGATCAACCAAGTGCAGGACCCGGAACGCATTCTGCATCCGATGAAGCGCGTCGGCGAGCGCGGTTCGGGTCGATTCGAGCGCGTGTCGTGGGAAGAGGCGCTCGACGACATCGGCGGTCGCATTCGCAAGGCGTTCCAAGAGGATCGTCACGACGAGGTCATGTACCACGTCGGGCGGCCCGGCGACGACCACTTCATCCCGCGCATGCTCCAGGCGTGGGGAATCGACGGACACAACAGCCATACGAACGTGTGCAGCGCATCGGCGCGCACGGGCTATGCGCTCTGGAACGGCACCGATCGCCCGTCGCCCGATTACGCGAACGCGAAGTTCATCCTGCTCGTGTCGGCACACCTCGAGACGGGGCACTACTTCAATCCGCACGCGCAGCGCATCATCGAGGCGAAGGAAGGCGGCGCGCGCATCGCGGTCGTCGACACGCGGCTCAGCAACACGTCCTCGCACGCGAACCACTGGATCTCGACGTGGCCGGGTAGCGAAGCGGCGCTCTTGCTCGGAGTCGCGCGCGAGTTGCTCGTGCGACGCGCGATCGATCCTGCGTTCGTCGAACGCTGGACGAACTGGGAGGAGTTCCTCACCGCGAAAGATCCCGACGGCCCACGGACGTTCGATCGCTTCATCGAGCTGCTGACGGAGTGCTACGCGAAGTACACGCCCGCGTACGTCGCCGAAGAGTGTCGTGTGCCGATCGACACGGTCTCGAAGATCGCCGACGAGATCGAGCGCGCCGAGGGCAAGTTCGCGAGTCATCTGTGGCGAAGCGCGGCGAGTGGCAACCTCGGCGGATGGCAAATCGCGCGTGCGCTCGTCTTCTTGCACGTGCTCACGGGATCGTTCGGGACGAAGGGCGGCGTCAATCCGAACGCTTGGGACAAGTTCGTGCCCAAGCCGCCGATGAGCCCGCCCCCGATCCAGCGTTGGAACGAGCTCATCTGGCCGAAGGACTGGCCGCTGTCGCACTACGAGATGAGCTTCGTGCTGCCGCACTTGATCCGCGAGCAGGACAAGAAGATCGACGTCTACTTCACGCGCGTCTACAACCCGGTGTGGACCAACCCCGACGGGTGCTCGTGGATCGAGATGCTCGAAGACGAGTCGCGGATCGGCTGCCACGTCGCGTTGACGCCGACGTGGAACGAAACCGCTCAATGGGCCGACTACGTGCTGCCGACGGGGCTCGGTTCCGAGCGGCACGACATCATGAGCCAAGAGACGCACGCGGGCACGTGGATCGGATTCCGGCAGCCCGTGCAGTACGTCTATCGAAAGAAGAAGGGTGAGGCGCTCGACACGACGCTCGGCACCAACCCCGGCGAAGTGTGGGAAGAGGTCGATTTCTGGATCCACCTGACGCACCGCATCGACCCGGACGGTTCGCTCGGCATCCGCAAGTACTACGAATCGAAGTCGCGCGCCGGCGAGCGCGTGACGGTCGACGAGTACTATGCCGACATCTTCGAGAACTCGGTGCCGGGTCTTCCCGAAGCGGCTGCCAAGGAAAACCTCGACCCGCTCGCCTACATGCGCAAGTACGGCGCGTACGAAGTCCCGTACGCCGGCCAGGAGCGTTACGCGAAGGAGGAAGGCGGTCGCGCGGTCGGATTCAAGACGCCGAGCGGCAAGCTCGAGATCTACTCCACGACGCTGCGCGACTGGGGCTACGAAGAAGAGGCGATTCCCGACTACATCCGCTCGCACGTACACTGGCGCGAGCTCGACATGAAGGCCGGCGAGCGCACGCTCCTGCCGACGTTCCGCCTCCCGACGCTCATCCACACGCGTTCGCACAACGCGAAGTGGTTGCAAGAGATCTCGCACACCAACCCGCTGTGGGTGCATCCCGATGACGCGGCCGCGCTCGGGCTCGAGAACGGCGGCCTCGCGCGCGTGCATACGCGAATCGGTTACTTCGTCCCACGCGTCTGGATCACCGAAGGGATTCATCCCGGAGTCGTCGCGTGCTCACACCACGCCGGTCGCTGGCGCATGTTCACGGACGTGGGTTCCCAGCAGTCGACGACGCTCGTCGACATCGAACGCGGCGACGGCACGTTCCTCATCCGACAGAAGGCACCCGCGGGCAATTTCAAGAGCAGTGATCCCGATAGCGAAAAGATCTGGTGGAAGGAAGTCGGCGTCAACCAGAACCTCACCTTCCCGGCCCAACCCGATCCCGTGAGCGGCATGCATTGCTGGCACCAGAAGGTCCGCGTCGAACGCGCCCCTTCGACCGACCGCTTTGCCGACATCTTCGTCGACACCAAGAAGTCGATCGAGGTCTACGAAGAGTGGAAGCGCACTTGCAAGCCCGCGCCGGGCCCCGGCGGATTGCGACGACCGTTGTGGCTCAATCGGCCGCTGCATCCCGCGGAAGAGACGTATCGGATCGGGTGAGGCCCGGCGCGAGGGCCGCCTCAATCGGTACCGCGATCCGTGTCATTCTCGGATCAACCGCCGCCTTGCGATTCGGCGAGCGCTTCGCCGATCTTCTCGGCGTAGTTCGAGAAGTCGGTGTAGTCGATGTGTCGGTGTACCTTGCCGTCGCGGATCTCGAGCACGATGACGATGGCGAGCGTGACGTCGACGGTGCCCGCGGCGCCGCCGAATGCGCGACGGTCGAGGGTCATCGTGAAGTCGCCCGAGCTCACGACCACGCCGCCTGACTCGAAACGCCGCTCGACGTCGAGGCGCATGCGCTCGATGGGTTGGCAGACGGTCCGCAGGTGCGTGAGGATCGCGTCGCCTCCCCGGATCGGCTCGATGCTCGCGCCGACTTCCGCGCCCGTCGGATCTTGCCATGTCGATTCGTCGGTGTAGAACGACGCGAGCGCGTCGAAGTCGAGTGCCGTGTAGCGGTCGAGGTAGCGCTCGGCGATCGCGAGTTCGGAGGCGTCGGCGGGCATGCTGTCGACTGGAGTCGCGTCGGCTGCTGCGACTGCGGTTGCGGCTGTCTCGTCGTCGGCCGGCGCGGCCGTCTCGTCGGCGAAGACGAT
>JAUIME010000627.1 GCA_030433195.1 bacterium | reverse complement strand
CGATCTTCGGCGCTCGGGCGACGAGAGCCCGCGCCGAGGCGGATGCAGCGAGCCTGACCGAACCGGTCAAGTGCCGAGAACAACGCATCCGATAAGTAGATAGAGACTATCGCTTCGACTTTTGAGAACGGAGTGCCACGACTCATGATTACGTCGATCAAGCATGCTGCAATCGGCCTCGCGATGCTCTCCCTGGTGCTCGTGGCGGGCTGCGGCGGCGGCGGTGGCGGAGGCGGAGGGTCTTCGCAATTCGCCGTAGTCGAGTTCGTCGCGGGCGGCACCGACGGCGCCGTCTTCCGAAACGAACCCCTCGTGTTCAAGTTCTCGTCCCCCGTCGATCCGGAATCCGTGTCGATCAACGGCCTTCGTATCCTGTCGTTCGGCGAAATCATCCCGGGCCGTATCGAGATCGACAAGAACGTGATCACGTGGTTCCCGGTCGTCTTGCCGGGTGAGCAGAACGATTACACGCCGAACAACTTCCCGCCGATCAACGGGCTCGGCTTCCGCGGCGGGACTCGTTACCAGGTCCAGATGCTCGGGGGCTCGCCGTTCTCGATTCAGAGCATCCAGGGTCGCCCGCTGTCGTCCACGTTCACCGCTTCGTTCACGACGTCCGCGCAGTTCCTTCCCGAAGAAGTGCCTCAGCCGCCGGGGCTGCTCACGAGCACGCCGACGTTCGATCCGCAGCCGATCCAGGACGGAGACCCGTTCAGCAGCAACCCTGCCGACTGGCCCCTCCTTGATCCGAGCCGTGTTCGAGTTCGCCTCGACTTCACCGAGCCGATTCATCCTCAGTCGCTGAATCCGTTCTCGACGATCACGCTGACCAACATCAGCGAGAACGTCTCGGTGCCCGGCGTCGGCGAACCGGCTCTCGTCCGTCTCGACCAATCGCCCGAAGCCGACGCCGTCGAGGCGGTCTGCTTGACGAGCCTCGGGGACCGTCCGCTGTCGACCGAACCGTTCTACTTCGAGCTTCGGATCACGCGCGCGGTGACCGACCTGGCCGGCAACGGCCTGCCGCAGGACATCGTGCTCCACTTCCGAACCGCGGACAAGTTCGCCGAGCCGAACTACCTCGTGCAGACCGAAACGTTCGACACCGACGACTTCCTCTCGCCGACGCAGTCGTCGGCCAAGTGGGGGCGCGGGGTCCTCGAAGGTGCCGACCTCGCCGCGCGATCGACGGTCTACATTCCGATGCTGCCGCGTATCGGCGGTGCGCCGCCGCCCAACACCTTCAACCTGTCGCACCCGCTCGTCGAGAAGAACAACCCGGCGACGCCGAACGGCGCATCGTTCCTGATGCGGTTCGAGCCGACCAACGTGCAGTCGATCGAGGGTGAATCGATCGTGAACATGAGCTGGTCGCCGAAGTCGCGCTTCTCGTTCTTCTCCCGTTACGAAAACGTCCGCATGACGCTCGGACACAAGGTCGACATGCCCGCCGAGCTCGAGTTCCTCTACGCGGCGAACTACGACCTCAGCGTTCCCAACAACCCGACATCGGTGTTCGAAGGCTCGTACACGACCCCGGTCGACCTCGACGCGACCTGGATTCCGTGGCCGGAATTCCAGACCGACTTCGAGTACACGTCGAACCACGATCTGCTCATGTTCTGGGACATGCCCGAGGGCGGCGACACGTATCAGCTCTTCAAGAACGACTCGTCGCGTTCGTTCCTCCGCAACCGAATCTTCAGTAACGGAGGCGACAACCGCGGCCGAAACGGTCGTGAGAACACGCAGTACGAGACCATGTTCGACCTCGTCAGCAAGAGTAGCCTCGCGCTGTCGCTGACCTACCCCGTCCTGTTCGAAGGTAAGAACCTCAGCGACCCCGAGTACGGCGCCTTCCTGGCGCTCGAAGACCCGTCGCGCGCGGGAACGGAAATCCTCGTCGAGTGGGCCGGCAACGACAACCCCGGCATTCCACTGCCGAGTGACGACTTCGTGCCCGCGATCGGAGCGGCCAACGGCCTGAAGTCGATCGCGTTCAAGGTCTCGCTCACCGCCGACCCGTTCACGGGAATCGTGCCGAGGATTTTCTCGCTCAGCTTCGCGGCGCGGGACCGCTCGGCACCGCCCGAGTAACGGCCCCGATCCGATCGGATCCGACCGGCTGCGATGAGCCGTGTCGAGATACGATCGACGCGAACGAAGGAAGGATCTTTCGAGCCCGTTCGTCGACCTCGTCGACGGACGGGCTCGTTTCGTGCCAGCGCAGACTCGCATCGGCAATCAAGCGACGCGGCACGTAGAAGCCCGGGCCACTAGCCGGGGAAGAGCTCGCGCTCGATCTCTTCGACGCACTCGATCGCATCGCCGGCGTTGCGGGTGCTCTTGAGCGCTTCGATCGCCCCTTCGCTTCGTACCAGCGCGGCCATGATCCCCATGAGGTTCAGGTGACCGTAGGGATCGTCGACCGGGGAGAGCAGGAGGAAGACGACGTGCACGGGCTTTCGATCCGACGACTGGAAGTCGACGCCTCCCTGCGAAATCCCGATCCCGCCCACGAACTCTTGGATGTGATCGAGCTTGGCGTGCGGCAAGGCCACACCCGCGCCGAGTCCGGTCGTGCCGATCGACTCGCGTTTGAGGAGCGCGATGAACGTCCGCTTGCGAACCGCCGGGTCGATGCGCCCGAGGAGGATCAGGCCGTCGAGCATCTCCGCGATCACGCCTTCGGTCGTCGACGCCTGCAGCTCGGGGATGATGATCCCGTCACGCAGGAAGTTCGTGAGGCGCAAGGAGCCGTCACGATCCCCCTCCTGCCCGTCCGCCACCTGATTCACGATGCACCCGATCTGCAGGGCCCCTGGCTGCGAGGGCCGGTCCGTGGACATCCGCACTGCGGTGGCGACGGCGAGAACGCGCCGCGACTACCCCGAAACCGCCGAGCGAGCGACCAGGGTAGCGCCCCGTGGCATCTGACGCAACCCTCGGCTTGACAGGAAGTTTACGCGAATCTACCATCTCGCGCTCGTCGCTGGTCGACCCCCGCACCACCCCCTTCCGAGAGGTTCTATCCATGGCTCGCAAAGTGATCATCGTCGGATCCGGCCCCTCCGGCTTGACGGCCGCCATCTACGCCGCGCGCGCCAACCTCGAGCCGCTCGTCTTCGCCGGCGAAGCGGGAGGCATGGGCGGCACGCCGCCGGGCGGTCAACTCATGATCACCACCGACGTCGAGAACTATCCCGGCTTCGCCGAGGTCATTCAGGGCCCCTGGCTGATGGAGCAGATGCAACTCCAAGCGGAACACGTGGGCACCGAGATCGTCGGCGATCTGATCACCGAGATCGACGTGAGCGGGCCGCCCTATCTGCTGACCGCCGACAGCGGCGACAGTTACTTGGCGGACGCGGTCGTCGTCGCCACCGGCGCCCGTGCGCGCTGGCTGGGCCTGGAGAGCGAGGCCGCCTTCAACGGCCGCGGCGTCAGCGCCTGCGCCACCTGTGACGGCTTCTTCTACCGCAATCAAGAGGTCGCCGTGGTCGGCGGCGGCAACACCGCGGTGGAGGAAGCGCTCTACCTGGCCAAC
>JAUIME010000626.1 GCA_030433195.1 bacterium | reverse complement strand
CTGACGATCCGGTCACGTCCCGGCACGGGATGTCGCGTTCGCGTCGAGCTGCCCCGGTCGACGCGCGACGGCATCCGCTCGTCCGCGAATCTGGAGGAGTCGAAGGCATGATGCTCGAGAAGATCCTCATCGTCGACGACGAAGAAGTCGGCCGCGAGTACCTCCGCGAGATCCTCTCGGATGCGGGCTTGCGCACGGTGGTCGCTCGGGACGGCGTGGAGGGCCGGCAACGGTTCGACGAGGAGTCGCCCGACGCCGTCGTGACGGACTATCGCATGCCCGGATGCGACGGCCTGGAGCTCCTTCGCCACGTGAAGTCGCGGCGTCCGGAAACGCCGGTCGTGCTCGTGTCGGCGCACGGCGAGATCGCGTCCGCGGTTTCGGCGATGAAGGAGGGCGCGGAGGACTTCCTCACGAAGCCCTTCACGCCCGACGACGTTCGAGCCGCGCTCGCGCGGGTCGAAGAGCGTTCGCGCCTGCGCGCCGAGAACCAGCACCTTCGATCCGAAGCGCGGGGCGGTGACGACATCGACGAGGTCTATCGCCACAGCCCGATGCTCGCGCCGTTGCTCGAGCGTGCGCGACGCGTCGCCGCGACCAAGGCGACGGTACTCATCGAGGGCGAGACGGGGACTGGGAAGGAACTGCTGGCCCGGTACGTTCACGAGAAGAGCGATCGCCGCGAGGCCCCGTACGTGCGAGTGAACTGCGCGGCGCTCAATCCGTCGCTGCTCGAAAGCGAGATGTTCGGGCACGAACGCGGAGCTTTCACGGGCGCCATGCAGCGACGCATCGGCCGGTTCGAGCTCGCCGACGGCGGCACCATCCTGCTCGACGAGATCGGCGAGATGCCGATGGAGTTGCAGGCGAAGCTGCTGCGTGTGCTCGAAGAAGAAGAGTTCGAACGCGTCGGCGGCAGTCGCACGCGAGGCGCCGACCTCCGCGTGATCGCGACGACGAACCGCGACTTGGCGATGGCCGTCGAGGAGGGCACGTTCCGAAGTGACCTCTACTACCGCCTCAACATCGTGCCGTTGACGCTGCCGGCCCTGCGATTCCGGAAGAAGGACATCGCGGCGCTCGTGCGTTTCTTCCTCGATCGCTACCGAGGCGAGCACGGGGGGCGGGTACGCGAAGCGTCGGACGAGGTGCTCGATCTGTTCATGACGTACGCGTGGCCCGGCAACATCCGTGAGCTGCGTAACGTGATCCAGCGCCTCGTGATTCTCGACCCGGCAGAGCGACTCGAAGAAGAACACGTCCGCGAGTGGCTCCTCGGATGCCCGGCGAAGTCCGACCTGCGGCACGTCGTCGGCATGAGCCTGGCCGAGGTCGAGAAGGAAGTGATCTTGCGGACGCTGGACGAGACGGATCAGAACAAGACCGAGGCGGCGAAGATCCTCGGGCTCACGGCGCGCACGCTCTTCAACAAGCTGCGCGTCTATCGGCAGGACGAGGCGTCGGGACCGGCGGTGAGCCGCTCCGACAAAGAGGAGACGACGGCATGAGCTCCGTACAGAACGAACTCGAGTTGATGGGCAAGCTGCTCGACGTGGCGGCGCTCCGACATCGCGTGATCGCGGGGAACCTCTCGAACGTCAACACGCCGAACTACCGTCGCTACGAGGTGAAGTTCGAGGAGATGTTCAACGACGCGATGAAGGGCGGCGAGATGGCGCGAGCGAAAGACGTGCAACCGCACGTCGTCCAGGACGAGGTCACGCCGACGCGCGAGGACGGAAACAACGTCACGCTCGAGCGTGAGGTCGGTGACCTCATGAAGAACAGTCTGTACTTCGAGACCTTGACCCACCTGCTGACCAAGAAGATCAGCGGGATTCGTAACGCCATCACCGGCAGGACGTGATCCGATGCAGAACAACGATCTCTTTCAACACTTCGACATCAGCGCCTCGGGCTTGCAGGCCGAGCGACTGCGCATGCAAGTCATCGCGAAGAACATCGCCAATGCGCAAGTCACGCGGATGGGCGACGGGAGTGGCCCCTATCGCCGCAAGGAGGTGCAGTTCGCGCACGAGATGGGGCGCGCGATGGGAGGCGGGCGAGCGGGCGTCCCGGGCGGCGTCCGAGTCGAGGGCATCTACGAGAGCTCGGAAGAGGGGGCGTTGGTCTATCGACCCGGTCACCCGGATGCGGACGAGAACGGCAATGTGCGGATGCCCAACGTCGACGTCTCCGTCGAGATGGTCGACCTGTTGCTGGCATCACGCGCCTATGAGGCCAATCTGAACAGCATTCGGGCCTTTCAAGAAATGATGCGCCAGACTCTGGGCATCGGGAGGCAGTAATCATGTCCGAGATCCCCATTCGTGAGCTGATGCGGCAACAGTCCGTCGGCCTGCCCGCGGAGCCCGGTTCCAACCGGACCGGCGGGGGCGGCGAGGGCTTCGGCGAGTTGCTGAAGGACATGGTCGAAGACGTCAACGAGCTTCAAGGGAAGGCCGCCGATTCCGTCCAGGCGTTGACGCGCGGCGAAGTGAAGGACCTTCACCAAGTGATGATCCAGATGAGCAAGGCGGAGCTGGGCTTCAAGTTCATGATGGAAGTCCGCAACAAGCTCGTCGAGGCGTACCAGGAAGTCTCGCGCATGTCCGTCTGACGCTTCGGGCGTCGCTCCCCACCGGCGGCGACGCGAGGCGCCCAATGTAACGAGGTAACCGAGGATGCTGCAACAGATCGGCCAACAAGTTCGCGACATCTGGACGGGAATGACGCTCGCACAACGCGTGGCGACCCTCTTCGCCGTCGTCGCGGTCGTCGGGACCATCGCGCTCGTGTCGTCGTTCGCGACGCGTCCGCAGTGGGGATTGCTCTACACCGACGTGGACGAGCGCGAGGGCGGTGCCATCGTCGCGAAGCTCCAGGAGTGGGGAATCCCCTACGAGGTACGAGCCGGCGGAACCTCGGTTTGGATCGAGCGCGACAAGGTCTCGGATACCAAGATGCGGCTCGGAGAGGCCGGGCTCACGCCCGTGGGAGACCTCGGGTACGCCGAGCTCTTCGACAACGGGGCCTCGAACTTCGGTCGCACGGAGTTCCAGAATCAGGTCACCCTCACGCGTGCGCAGCAGGGCGAGCTCAACATGAAGCTCAAGAAGCTGCCCTTCATCCGCGACGCGAGCGTGATGATCGCCAAGCCGCAGCCGACTCTCTTTGTCGAAGAGCGCCAGCCCGTGACCGCGTCGGTCATGGTCGACCCGAAGTTCGGCAGACTCAGTGCGGACCAGGTCTTCGCGCTCGCGAACTACGTGGCGGCGTCGGTTCCGGGGCTCGATCCCGAACACGTGATGCTCGTCGATGCGCGAGGGCGAGCGCTCAACTCCGCGAAGGAGGGCGGCCAGGGTGGCGCCGGCGGACAACTCGACGTGCAGCAGGACCTGGAAGAGACGCTCGCGCGACGTGCGCTCGACCAACTGTTCGCGATGGTCGGTCCCGACAAGGCTTCGGTGCAGGTGACCGCGCAGCTCGATTTCGAGAAGTCGGCGGAGACGACCGAGACGATCGATTCGGAGAGCGGCGTTCCGCTG
>JAUIME010000625.1 GCA_030433195.1 bacterium | reverse complement strand
GTTGCCCGGCGCTGTAGCAGGCTGCTGAGAAACGGGCCCGAGCTGGAATCGTGAGATTTCCCGCCGGTCGTCGCGGCCGAAACGAAGGCGTATTCGTGGATACGTTGAGCTTTTGGTCGCGGCGAGAGGCGGAGGAAGCTCGCGAGTCCGGCCGGGGTGAGTTTTTCAGCAGCCTGCTAGAGCCGGGTTGGCGCGATCACGGAATCTCGAGGGCGTGAATTGCGGACTCGAGGCTCGCGGGATCGGCGAGGGCATCGCGCCGAGCATCGACGAAGTCGAGGACGGGATCGTCCATCGACGTGAGCTCGATCGCTTCGTGGGCGAGCGCGCGATGGAAGTAGGCGGCACGAAGCGTCCGCACGTCGATCGATTCTTGATCGTCGCGCGGGCGCATCCGCTGCGCTTCCTCGAGGAGGTAGGCGACACCACGGCGCCAGGGCTCGGGGTTCCCTAGGAGGGCGAGGCCGGCAGCGGCTGCGAAGTACGCGTTGCTGTCTTGCAGGAACTCGGACTTGCCTTCGGTCGCCTTGCGCATGACGCGCCGGCCCGCGTCGTCGTCGCGGAGCGCGAGCCAGAGCGCTGCGTAGACTTGTTGCGAGAGTTCGGGTGACCGGGCCTTCACCCAAACGCGGAGTCGCTGCTTCGCGAACTTCGCTCCGCGCGTCGCGAGTTGCATGAGAACGTCCGGCTCCCACAGATCTTCGTCGGGGTTCTCTTCGAGCATGCCGCGTGTCCACGGGTGCGGATCGTCGAACAGGATTCCGTAGGCGCGATAGCGATCGGTCCGTTGGGGGCTCTCGAGTAGGCCGAGGAGCTGCGAGCGAACGAAGTTCCAGGCCGCGGGCCGATCTGCGAGGTGGATGCGAAGTGCGTCGGCGTCGCGGTCGGCCTGCTGCGAGAGCCGATAGTACTCGGGCGAATGTTCGGGGACGTCGTCGCCGATCTGAATCGACGTGAGCGCCGTTTCGAGGGTTTGGCGTTCGTCCGGCGTCAGGATGTCGCCGATGATCGGATTGCGGCCGAACCACATGCTCGCTTCTTCACCGGCGGCGATCTTCGTTTCGACGTCGCCCAGAATCCCGTTCGCGTTGCCGTCGTAGATGCGGACGACGGTATCGTGCCAGGCTTTTCGCGTCGTGCGCACGATCTCGGGCAGGTTGGCCAGGAACGCATCGGTCGATTCGGCCTGCCGGTATCGTTCGACGAAGATCCAGGCACGGCTCGACGCCGCGATCCGCAACTCGCCGGCCGGGAGCTCCACGAGCCACGGCCGGCTTTCGTGCGCGCCGCCGGTGGCGAGCTCGATCTCGCCGGCGAGTACTCGCGCGCGAACGGGATCTGCCGTGGTCGAGTCGGGCTCGACCGGGGACGTGAACTCGAGCATCGTGCGCGGCGAGATCGTGAGGATCGCGCCGTCGCCGAATTGCATCGTCGTCGGGGCGTCGCCTTCGTGGACGAGAACGTCGCCCGCGACGAGCGACGTGGCCTGGTACTCGCGCATGTCTTCGCCTTCGAGGCCGATGAGCGGTGATTCGAAGCGAACGTAGCGGGGGCTCGGGCTCGGTGCACCGGTTCGAGATGCGTCGGGTCGTGTCGGATCGGGTTGCGACGATCCCGACGCAGACGGCGATTCGGGCGTCGTTCTCGGCGCGAGGGTCGGATCGCTCGTGGTGTCGGGCGTTTCCGTACGCGCGTCACGGTCGGCGATCGATTCGTTCGGAGCGCTCGCGGGACCGTCCGCGTCGCGCAGGAGGAGGGTCGCGATGAGCGTCGTCGCCACGAGTGCGGCCGCGGCGAGGAGCATCGCCGTGCGTCGTCGTCGGTTGGCGCCCTCGCGATCGACGGACGTGCGCGGCGGCGCGCTCGACGATTCGGCTTCGAGGCGAGACGCGAAGGCTCGCGGCTGGGCGGGCGTCGATCGCCGGCGGCGGTTGGCCGCGTCGAGAATCCGCGCGCTGAGGTCGGGCGGCGTTGTCTTTCCGACGACCTCTTCGAGTCCGATCTCGAGCAGCCGCTCTTCGAACGTCGCGGTGTCGGCGTCGACGGAACGGGAGCCGTTATCTTGCGGACCGTTGTCTTGCGGGCCGCTACTTTGCGGGCCGTTGTCTTGTGGACCGGGGGAGTCGTTCCCGAGGGGGCGATCCGGCTCGCGCGATCGGTCGCGGGGATCTTGCGGGCCGCGCGTCACGGCAGCCTCCTTTGGACGCATTCGCGAAGCGCGCGCCGGGCGCGCCGCATGAGCGACTTCACTCCGTCCTCGGACAGTTCGAGCGCGTCGGCGATTTGCAGGCGCGAGAGGTTCTCCGCGAAGCGTAGTTCGAGCGCGCGGTGCGCCTTGTCCTTGAGATTCGAGAAGCACTCGCGCAGGGCTTCGAGGTACGACTCGCCGCCGTCGTCCCGGGTGTGGCGGACCCACGCGCGCTCGGCGGCTTCGAGATCTTCGAAAACGGGGGCGCGCGACGAGCGGCGAAGCGCCATGAGGTAGAGGTTGCGAGCGACGAGCCGAAGGTAGGCGGCCGTCGCCGGGCGGCTTCGTTCCTCGAAGGGCTTCTCGAGCAGTGTCAGGAACGCTTCCTGCACGAAGTCGTCGACGAGGTGGCGTTCGCAACCCAGGTATCGCAGGTAGCGCCACAACTCGGACTGGTGCTCGCGCACGATCCGCTCGAAATCGGCCGGCTGCAGAGAGACCGTCGCATCCAGGGTGGAAGGCTTCATCAAGATAGAAGTGCCGGAGGCGTCGACACGGGTTCAAGAAAAAGTCCGCGCCGGTAAGTCGTGCTGTCCAGGGACCTTTTGACATGGCAGGAGGCCTGTGTCAAAGTCAGCGACATGAGCGATCCGACACGATTCTCGATGCGGGTTCCAGAGGGCGACAACCGCGAGCGGGCGGTCTGCGACGACTGCGGCTACATCGCGTACGTGAATCCGAAGATCGTCGTCGGTGCCGTCTGCGAGTACGAAGGGCGCATCCTGATCTGCCGGCGCGACATCGAGCCGCGCCGCGGGTTCTGGACGTTGCCGGCCGGATTCCTCGAAGAGGGCGAGACGACCGAGGCGGGCGCGCGGCGCGAGGCGCGCGAGGAGGCGCTGGCCCGGATCACGATCACGGCGCTGCTCGGGGTCTACAACGTCGCGCGCATCAGTCAGGTGCACCTCTTCTACAAGGCCCGGCTCGAGGGCGGGCAGTGCGGCGTCGGCGAAGAGACGGCGGAGGTGGCGCTCGTTCGCTACGACGAGATCCCGTGGGAAGAGATCGCGTTCCCGAGCGTCGAGTGGGCTCTCGAGCGCTACGCCGAAGTGCGCGGCACCGATCGCTTCGCGCCGTTCCTGTTTCCCGAGGGCGACGACCGCGACGCGATGCGATCGCCGTCGGACGGCGATCCATGAGCCTCGAGGAGTATCGCCGCAAGCGCAACTTCGAGACGACGCCCGAGCCGAAAGGGCGACGCGGCCGTCGGCGTAAGAAGGACCTGCGCTTCGTAGTCCACAAGCACTCCGCGACGAACCTCCACTACGACTTGCGACTCGAGTTCGACGGCGTCTACATGA
>JAUIME010000624.1 GCA_030433195.1 bacterium | reverse complement strand
GAGGAGGGTGCCGTCGGAAGTGCGGACGCGGCCGACGAACTCGTCGAGCACGTTGCTGTACCAGATCGACGAACCGTCGTAGAGAAGCGGACTCGATCCGGGTACGGCGATCTCGTCGACGATGATCCCGTCCGATGCCTGGATCTTGGTCAGTTTCCCGACGGAGTGTCCGACCCACACGTAGGCGCCGTCGTAGGCCAAGTCGCCGGGGGCATCGGTTGTCCAGAAGCTGCCTAGAACGGCGCCGTCGGAAGCGCGCAGCTTCGTGACCTCGTGGGTGATCGACTTGCTGACCCAGATGGCGTGGCCATCGAACACGAGCCCCTCGAGGGTCCCGCCGGCGAGATTCCTGTGGTAGCCGCCCTCGTTGAACTCGTACCAACGGTTCAATGCGACCTGCATGGGGTTGATCCGCTGCACGCCGTCCCCTACGTACGCGCCGGTCGCGTCGACGATATCGACGCCCGCAACGCGGATCGCGCCATCGACGTCGATGCCGTCGGCATCCACGCACAGTTTCACGTCGGTCTGGTTCTGCCGGAAGGTCGCGATCGGCCCCGCACCGTTCTGGCTCACGACGAGCGCGCCGAGCGCGTTCGACGAATCGCCCCGCGCCGCGATGGCCCCGTCGACGAGCAGGCGAACGTCGCTCTTGGGTCCGACACCGATCCCGACGTGTCCTGCGTCATCCTCGCGGATCTCCGAATCGCCGAGACCGCCCTGCGAATCGACGAACTTCGCGATGCGACCCGGCGACTGCGTCGCGCCCCCACGGACCGCCACCACCGCGAGCAACGAAGCGACAACGAGCACCGCCGACCATCCGAGAATCCCCGATCGAATCTTCACGAGTCACCTCCGCACCTTCGGACAGGACACCTGCCCTTGGCCATGGACTCGCGCTCGATCGCACACGCGGGCGAGACGAGTTCCGTCACTCGCCTTCACCCGAATCGACCCGCCGGACCGGAACGGTTTCTCGGTGGAGACTCGATCTCGCCTCGCTCGACGAGCTCGAGGCGGCCTTGCCTAACGCCCCTCGCGCCGAATCACGTAGACGCGGCCTGAAAACCCGCTCGCGACGAGGTCGGCGCCGCCGCGGCCGTCGAGGTCCCCGGACGTGACGTGGTGGAAGCGGTCGACGTCGCGGATCTCGAGGACGGTTTGCCAATCGCGCAGCGACTTGCCGGCCGGGGCGAGGATGACGAGGCGGCCCGTGTAGCCTGCGGTGGCGGCTTCGATGCCCGGACGCGCGGGATCGAGGTCGGCGAGGACGGCGCCGCGGAGCTTGGCGTCGTCTTCGAAGAGCGTCATGCGGCCCGTCGGGCTGACGAGCGAGAGGGTTCCGTCGTCGTCGCAGGCGAGGACGTGATCGCCGTCGGCCGCGAGGCGCGCGCGGCCGGCGTCGCGCTTGTCGATCGTCGAGGTGGCGCCGTCGTTCGTGACGCGAACGAGCGAACCGTCGGTGCACGCGATCACCACACCGGCGGGCGTCGCGACGGCGTTCTTGCCGGCGCCGGGAAGATCGGCGCGAAGGGTCGGCGCCCACTTGCCGTCGACGCGCTGGAGTCGGAAGACGCGATTCGTGTAGCCCGTGACCCACACCGCGCCGTCGGCAACGCAGACGCCGTGGAGCAGCGCGCGATCCTCGAAGATCTTCTCCGCGACCCAACCGTCGTCCCCGCGACGCACGCACCACGCGACGCCGGGTCCGCCGTCGTCCTCGGTCCCTTCCGCGATGCCGACCGTGTAGATCTCGTCGCCCGCGTGCTCCGAGTCGGCGTCACCGACCGCGCACTGGATCATTTCGCCGGGAGCGGAGAACAGCCGCTCGGCCGCGTAGGATCCGTCGGCGCGGCGCACCATCTCGACCGTACCGGCGCCGCTCACGAGCGCGATCTCGCGGCCGTCGTGGCGCGGATCGAAATCGCCGATGGCGCAGCCGCCGAGCTTCGTGTCGCCCTGCCACGCGATCTCGACGATCCAATGCGATCCCGTCGGATTCGCCTCGACACGCGGCACCGTCGAACACGCGACGAGGCCCAGGGCGAGCATGATCCCGAGAGTCCCGGCTTTCCACATGGCGCTACTCCTTCCGTGGGGTCCGATGCGGTCGTCGCCGACGCGGCTTGCTCGCCGCGCGGCGCGCTCGATATAGGCGGCCACAATGTAGCAGTCGAGCTCGAATCGGTTGTAACCCGGCGCGTTCGCGTCCGTCTTCACGGGCACAGTTCGGACGAACCCGTCCTCTGGCCCACGCACCGAACGAGGTCCCTGCCATGAGTCTCTACGCGTTGCGCGTGTTCGTGCTCTCGTCGCTCCTTCTCGGCGTTTCTTCGCTCGCGGTCGGCGCGGAACCCGGTTCCGGCAAGCCTTGGCCCGGCCTCGCGATCGCGGCGGATCGCGTGCTCCGAAGCCCGGTGGCCGAGGCCGTCGAGCCGGCGCCGGCCCTCGAGCGCGACGGCTTTCGCATCCACACCGCCGAGAGCCCCAATCTCCATCTCGTACTCGTCGAGCGCGGGCGCCGACTCGTGCTCGCACGGATGACGATCCGCTTCGCGAGTCCGCGAACCCTCTCCGACAAGCTCGGCGACTACTTCGACCCGCCGATCGTCGACGGAGTGCGTAGCGGTCTCGGCAATGTGCATCGCCGCAGCGTCCGGGTTCGACGCCCTGCCGCATACGCGTTTCAGAACGGAAAGGGCGAATCCTCGGCCGGCCGCATCCTCAATCGCGACATCCACCGCGCCAAGGACTTCGTCGAGAGCCTCGCGCCCGGCACGACCGCCGGTCGCGTACGGCGCGACGAACGCCGGACGATCCTCGCCGACCCGGGGCTCGACCTCGTCGTACGGCTTCTCGCACGTTCGATCCTCGGCGATGCGGCAGCTCTCGAAACGCGCCGGCATCACATTCGGTTCGACTTCGTCGACTCGCTCATGGCCGTGAGGATCCAGATCACGGCCGCCAAGCTCGACGAGTCGGCCCGCGCCGCCGTCGAGGCCGTCGCGGATGCCGAGCCCCTTCGCTTCGCGAACGACGGATCTCGATCGAGCTCCCGATCGGCCGCATCGCTGAGGCGACGCGTCGAGGGCCTCCAGATCCCGACCGTCCGAAAGCGGCGCTGACATGGAACCGGCGAATCCGCAGCGCCTCGCCCGGCGAACTCGGTGGCAGATCCGAACCCCTCGAAGGAGACTTCCATGAGCGCCACTCCGGTAGCCACGACCCGTCCCGGCCCCCACGAAGCGTTCGACCCGACTCCCGGGCCGATCTCGCGAGTGAAACGCGGCCGAGTGCATGTCTTCGAGTCCGAGCTGTGGCTTCCTCGACCGCGGTCCGAGGTCTTCCCCTTCTTCGCCGACGCGTTCAACCTCGAGAAGATCACACCGGACTTGCTGCGGTTTCGCGTGGTGACCGAGCCACCGATCGAGATGAAGGTCGGCGCGATCATCGACTACAAGCTCAAGATCCGGTTCGTCCCCGCTCGCTGGCGCACCCGGATCGCCGTCTGGGAGCCGCCGCACCGGTTCGTCGACGAGCAGCTCCG
>JAUIME010000623.1 GCA_030433195.1 bacterium | reverse complement strand
GGCGCCATGGACGGCTCCCACGACGACTTGCGGACCATGCCACAGCCGATCGAAGATCGCGGTCACGCGGCGCGACATACGCAGACCGTCGTCCTTCGATTCGATCGTCGCGAAATACTTCAGATCGCCGCCCGAACAAAACGCCTTGCCGCGCGCCGTCGTGAGAACGACACACGCGATGTCTCGACCGTCGTTCGCATCGAGGCGCTCGATCGCGGATTCGAGCCCCTCGATCGTGGCGAGGTCGACCGCGTTCCCTTTGCTGGGACGGACGATGCGGAGCGTCGCCACACGATCTCGAATCGTCAGCTCGACGGGGGAAGGCGTCTCGGTCATCGCGGGTCTCGCTACGGGAGAAAGGTCGGGGTCAAAACCGGCAGGGCAGCGTAGCGGGATCGTGTCACGCGTGCAAACACCGTCGAGCGCGAGGGGTTTGACACTGCGACGCGCGGCGGCGTATGGTCACGGGATGACTTCCGACAAGAACCCACGAACGATCGATGAGTCGGGCGGCGGCGTGTCGCGCGAACGCAGCGTTGACTTCTTCCGAAGGCTTCTTCCGGGCGGCTGGCTCGCGATCGTCGTCGCGGCCGTCGTGGCTTGCGAGTCGTCGTCGTCTCGGCCCGAGGAGGCCACGCAGGATGGCGCGACGCAGGCCGACGCGGTGGTGCTTCCGAAGGGCGCGACGCGTGCGGCCGATCGTATCACGGCCGAAGGTCTTCGAGACGACATCACCGAGCTCTCGTCGAACCGCTTCGAAGGCCGCGGCCCCGGAAGCGACGGGGATCGCCGCGCTCGAGGCTGGCTCGCCGGTCGACTGAGCGAGATCGGATTCGCGCCCGGGGCCCCCGACGGAACGTACGAACAGCCGTTTCCGATCGTCGGTGTGACCGCATCGATGCCGGATCGGTGGAGCTTTCGCGCGCCCTCGGGCGACGCGATCGACTTCGCGTGGTGGGACGAGTACATCGCGGCGAGCGGGGTGCAGCAGGCCTCCGTTTCCGTCGAGGATGCCGAGGTCGTGTTCGTCGGCTACGGGATCGAAGCCCCCGAAGAAGATTGGGACGACTTCGCGGGCGTCGATCTTCGCGGCAAGGTGCTCCTCATGCTCAACAACGATCCGAACTGGAGTCCGGATCTGTTCGGCGGTGAGCGTCGCTTGTACTACGGGCGATGGACGTACAAGTACGAGAGCGCCGCGCGTCAGGGGGCGGCCGGTGCGATCATCATCCACACGCGCGCGTCGGCCGGGTATCCGTGGGGTGTGGTGCAGACGTCGTGGGACGGCGAGCAGTTCGAGCTCCCGGCCGGTGATGAGGCGCGCACGAAGATCCACGGATGGCTCACGCACGATGCCGCGTCGCGGCTCGTCGCGCTCTCCGGACGCGACCTCGCCGACCTCGAGCGCCAGGCGCGCCGTCGCGAGTTCTCGCCGATTCCGCTCGGCGTGACGACGTCGTTCGCGTTCGAGAATCGCTTGTCGCGTACCGAGACGGCCAACGTCATCGGTGTGCTTCCCGGACGTGAACGACCCGACGAGGCCGTCGTGTACAGCGCGCACCACGATCACCTCGGCATCGGCAAGGCCGACTCCGAAGGCGGCGATCGCATCTACAACGGCGCGCTCGACAACGCGGCCGGTTGCGCGCAAGCCCTCGCAGTGGCCGAAGCGCTCGCGGCGTTGCCCGAGCCTCCGCGACGAAGCTCCGTGTTCGTGTTCGTCGGGGCGGAGGAACAAGGTCTCCTCGGCTCGAAGCACTTCACGCGCGAGCCGACGTTCCCGACGGGCCGCATCGCCGCGAACGTCAACTTCGAGCTCGGCAACATCTGGGGACCCACGCGCGACGTCGCGATCTTCGGGCAGGGCAAGTCGACGCTCGAAGACCGCCTGGCCGTGCTCGCCACGCGGCAAGGCCGCAGGATCGGCGAGGAGACCGGCCCCGACCAGGGGTGGTACTACCGCTCGGATCAATTCAGCTTCGCGCGCGTCGGCGTTCCCGCGATCTGGTTCAAGTCGGGGGCCGACTTCATCGACCAACCTGCCGACTACGGAGCGCGAGTCGTGGACGCTTGGATCGACCAGCACTACCACCAGCCGAGCGACGAAATCCGCGACGACTGGAACCTCGACGGCATGGTCGAAGACGCACGCTTGGCGTTCTGGCTCGGCGCGAGCGTCGCCGAAACCCCGACGGCTCCCCGCTGGCGACCCGGTGACGAGTTCGCCGACGAGCGCGAAGCGGCACTGCGTGCGCTCGGGGAGTGAGAGCGCGCGACGGGCATGAAGCGGCTCGATGAATGCGCCGCGGAGACGCCCTCGATCCGGATTTGCGGATCGGACGAGCGGCGCTTCCGTAATCCCTTCCGGCGCGCCTCTGCGGGGCGGAGACTTCTACCGGCTCATGCGGTTTGGCATGATGCGCACCTCGAATTCCCAGTGCCGGCGACTCGATCGTCGCGCGGATCATTCCCGAAGAAGAGGACGGATTCCCATGAGGATCTCTCAGCGACGCTCGTTCGTCATCGTGGCGTGGATCGTGACGTGGACTTTGGTTTCGACCGCGCAAGCCGACGACTGGCCCGCGTTTCGTGGCCCGCTCGGCACCGGGGTCTCGCGCGATGCGTTACCCGAGGGCGAGGGACCGCTCGGCGTTTCGATGCGCTGGAAGATTCCGATCGGGAGTGGATACGCGGGTGTGGCGATTGCCGGAGATCGGGTGGTGACGTCATTCACGGCGGGTGAGCGTGACGTCGTGGCGGCGTTCGATCGCGAGTCGGGCGAAGAGCGATGGCGCTTCGACCTCGCGCCGTACTACAAGGGGCACGACGGATCGCACGACGGTCCGATCGCGACGCCGGCGATCGCGGACGGCCGCGTGTTCATGCTCGGATGTCTCGGTCATCTCGCTGCGATCGACGCGAAATCCGGCGAGGAGATCTGGCGGAAGAATCTCGTCGACGACCTCGGCTGCGAGAAGCCGATGTACGGTTTCGGGGGATCGCCGATCGTCGTCGGCTCCACGGTCATTGTGCAGACGGGCGGGAAGCCGGGATCTGTGACGGGCTTCGATGCCGCGACGGGCGAAGTCCGTTGGCGCGCATTCGACGACGACGCATGGTTGCAGACGCCCGTGCTCGCGGAGGTCGGCGGCCGGCAGCAGCTCGTCGTCATCGGCAACACCACCTGCGCGGGCCTCGATCCCGTCGAGGGCTCGGTGCTCTGGCGTCATCGACATGGAGGTCGGCAGGCCGCGACGGGCGCACTGAGTTCGACGCCGCTTCCGCTCGGGAACGGTCGCTTCCTGCTCAAACACGACCAACGGGAGTCCCGTGTCGTTCGGGTCGTTTCGAGCGGCGATGGCGCGACGGCCGAGGTCGTCGACGAGGGACGTTTCCTCGCCGGTAGCTACAGCCCGCCGACGACGCATGGCGGGTGGTGACCCCGTTGCCGGTCGCGATGCACCACGCCAACGCGGCCGCCGCCGATGGCCGCATCTGGGTGCTCGGCTTCCTGCGCGATCGGGCGTTCGGAGAAGACGGGCGCAGCTTC
>JAUIME010000016.1 GCA_030433195.1 bacterium | reverse complement strand
GAGATGGCCTGAGCGATCTTGTCGTAGTTGCAATTACACCCGAACTGCAAGTCGCGCTTGGATCTGCTGACGAGATCGTCGACGGCGAAGAGCTCTTTGAAGTCGAGCACACCTTCCGAACTGTCGAGGAATCGCAGGACGGCGCCGCTGTTGAATCGCTCGAGGATCGAGCAGAACGCCTCTTGATCGCCGCCCGGCATGCGGTCGGCCACGATCCCGACCGCGCGCTTCAGGTAGCCCTCGCGGCTCAGCGTATACAACTCGACGGCGGTGGGAGTCTGTTGCGAGTCGTTGTAGTAGCGCGCGAGGCCCACACGCAGCGACGGTGGCCGTGCGGAGACCTGTCCGACGCTCAGGATGCGCTTGGAGTTCGATCGGATCACGGCCATCTGGCCGCCGGCTCCCATCACGGCCGAGAGGTCGGCCTTCTCTTCGCCGTCGAACTGGTTGAGGATCTTCTGATGGGTGTAGGCGCGAAGGTTGCCGGCGCCGCTCGCATCGGCCATCGCGCCGCCGATCGGTCCGTCGGTCTTGATCTGGAGGGAGACGGATTCGTCGTCGGACTCGAGCTCGGCCGAGAGAAGCGCGACGGCCGCGACGGCCTCGCCGAGGATGCGTCCGGCGGTGGGACCCGAGAGATGACGCTGCTCGAGGGTGATGGCCGTTTGGGTGACGTCCACGTAGAAAACGCGGATACCGGTGCGTTCCGAGAAACCGCGTTCGATGAAGTCCATGCCCGACTCGACTCGCTACGACACCGGCTCGGCGGGGCCTCGATGAAGCGTCTCCCCGCGAGTCGTCAGCATAGCACCGACGATCGTCGAGGCGAAACTCGCCCGCTTCCGGGGGCGAGAGGGGCCGCGGATCCGCCCGAGCGTTCGAGTCGGAGGCTCCCGAACGCGTCGAGGTCGAACGCGTCGGCGGCACGGTTCGCGACGCGAGACTCGACCTCGTGCAGCAGCTCCGTGAGAGAATCGAGTCGCAGGACCGTGCGCAGGAGCTCTCGGCCGTCCGGCAGGGCGCGCGCGAGGAAACGCAGCATTTCCTTCAACTTCGCGAGCGTAGCGGCTTCGCGGCCCTCGTGGCGCTCGTGCAGCGCATCGGCGAACTCGACGACGTGCGCGATCCAGTCGGCGCCCGTCGGGACGAACGGCTCCCGCCCTTCGGCGAGCTCGGTCGCCTGGCGGAAGATCCACGGGTTGCGAAGCGCGGGACGTCCGATCATGACGCCGTCGCAGCCGGTCTCTTCGAGCATGCGCAAGGCGTCGGACGCGTACCAGACGTCGCCATTGCCGACGACGGGAATCGACACGGCGTCCTTCACTGCGGCGATGATCCGCCAGTCCGCCACGCCCTCGAACGCATCGCGGCGTCGGCGCGGGTGGATCGTGAGGAGGTCGGCCCCCGCGCTCTCGATGCACGAGGCGATCTCGAGCACGCGCGAGGCGTCGTCGAATCCCGCTCGCATCTTGGCCGTCAGGGGTACGGACACGGTCGAGCGCATGGCGGCGATCACTCGGTGCAGGAGCTCGAGATCGAGCAGCATCGCGGCGCCAACGCCTCCCCGCGCGGCGCGCGGCGTGGGGCATCCGAGGTTCAGATCGATGAGGTCGGCGCCGGCCCGTTCGAGGGCTTCCGCGGCCTCGGCCATGCGCTCGATCTCGCGGCCCATGACCTGCACGCTGAGCGGCGTTTCGGGCGGACGATCGGTCGCGTCTCGAGACATTCGGCGGCCGAGCGGCGCGGTCGTGACCCGCACGAACTCGGTGCAGACGAGCCCGAGACCACCCCTGGACGCGAGGATGCGCCGCAGTTCAGCGTGGGTGAAGCCCTCCATCGGCGCGAGCACGAACGCCGGTCGCAGCGTCGTTCTCGCGAGGGTGATCGTTGGGGCACCCGCGCCCGGTTTTGCCGCGTCCTGTCTCAAGGTGTTTTGTCCCTTGGCTTTGGCTGTGCGACAAATTGCCGCCCGAGAGGATCGTTGCGATCGAGGGGGGAGGTGAGCCACAATAGCGGCTTGCCTTGTCGTGCTGCCGGCGCAAGAGGTACGTACGAGCGAAGCTGTTCGAGCACAGGATGAGAATACGGGTGAGAATACGAGCAGAAGCAGCGGGTGAGTCGATGGCAACGACGAAAGGCTCGCGGATTCCGAGAGGAATTCCGGAGCTTTCCTGATTGCTCTCTGATGCCCGAGGCCTTAAAATCTCGGCTTTTATACCAAACGCCCGATCTCGAACGAAACGCTAGACAGCAGCCGACGTCATAGCAAACCGACATCGCCAGGGCGGGGCGAAACGGGTGACGATCGGCAGTTCGAGAATGAGTCACGGTTCCGCTAGGCGAACGTCACGAAATCGACGAACGGCTCGAACGCGATCCGTTCGATTCGTTTCTCTCGATCGATTCAGGGTTGGCGATCTCGTTCGTTCGATCTCGTTCGAACAGTGCATGGTCGGCGCACCGCGAGCCGCGCATGGTCGATCGACATCACGGTCGCTGTGAGTCCGCGCCGCAACAGAACAAGGCCGCAAAAGAACAAAAACGAAACGAAATCGAGCTTCGTTGCATCGAAGCTTTTGGATACGTCCCGGCAGAGAGACGCCAGACGGTAACAAGCCAGGCAGTGCGAAGCCTGGTCGTACGAGGACAGCTGAACGAAGACAGGTGAACAGGGCGTGACTACGACCACTACGGAAGACAACGAAACGGAGACCGGTATCGGAACGCGAGCCTACGAAGACGCCGATACGATCCGACGTCCGACGCATCCGCAGGCGGACGAGGAGCACGACAAGTCGCTCAACCCCATCTTGATCTACTTGCGTCAGATGGCGAGCATCCCCCTCATGACCGAGCGCGAGGAGAAGGAAACCTCCACGCAGCTCGAGGAGTCGCGACAGCGCTTGCGCGCCGCGGTCTTCCAGTCGGGGTTCGCGATCGAGCGTGCGATCGAGCTGCTGACGCAGATCGTCAACGGGGAGCGAGCGTTCGACCGCGTGCTCAAGGTCGGATACGAAGGCGAAAAGAAGGAAGCGATGATTCGATCGCTTCCCGGCCTCATCCGAAAGCTCGAGCGCGTGCTCGACAAGAATCGTCGTGACCTCAAGAAGTACCTCTCGCGGAAGGTCGGGCTGACGCCGAACGAGCAGCAGCGTGTTTCGCAGGAATATCGCGACCGCATGCTCTCGACGGGCGAAACCCTCGCCGACCTCAAGTTCGAGATGAAGATGGTCTATCCGATCATCGATCGCGTCTTCGAGGAATGCGACGACATCAGCAACATCGACCGCAACTTGCAGCGTCAGAAGCGACGTGGGAGTCAGCGCGAGACGATCAGCGCGACGACCTCGAAGTGGCGCGAGAAGCAGGTGCAGGCGCTCAACATCGCGTCGGGCCTGCGTCGCCAGAAGAAAGAGGTCGAGGACATCCGCGTCGTGTACGAAGAAGCGAAGACGACGCTGTGTAATCGCAACCTCCGACTCGTGGTGAGTATCGCGAAGAAGTACATGAACCGCGGACTTCCGTTCCTCGATCTGATCCAGGAAGGGAACGCGGGCCTCATGACGGCGCTCGACAAGTACGAAGTCGGTCGTGGGAACCGGTTCAGCACGTACGCGACCTGGTGGATCCGTCAGTCGATCACGCGATCGATCGCGGACCAGTCGCGAACGATCCGAATCCCGGTTCACATGGTGGAGTCGCTCGGCAAGCTGCAGCGCGTGCGCAAGGAATTCTTCCAGCGCGAAGGCCGCGAGGCGCAGCCGGAAGACATCGCTCGGATCATGGACATCCCGATCGAAGAGCTCAAGATCCTCTACGGATTCCTGCGCAACCCGGTGTCGATCGATCAACCGGTGAGCGAGGGCGACGAGCGTCTTCACGGGGACTTCATCCGCGACGACAAGACCGAGTCGCCGCTCGACACGAGTCAGGATTTGTTGCTGCGCGAGCGAATCGACGAGGTGCTGCAAACGCTCCCGATCAAGGAGCGTGAGATCCTCAAGCTGCGGTACGGCCTGAACGATGGCAACGCCTACACGCTCGAGGAAGTCGGCAACATGTACAACGTGACGCGCGAGCGCATTCGACAGATCGAGACCAAGGCGGTCGAGAAGCTGAAGATGCAGATTCGACGCGAGAAGCTCGAGGGCTTCGTTCGCTACATCGATCACGTCTGAACGACCGACCGATCGATCTGAGATACGCCAAACGACGCGGCGCTCCCTGACCGGAGCGCCGCGTTTTTTCGTCGAAGGGCTGCGTCGTGAGGCCTTGGCGTAGCGGTCGCGCCGGCCGGGCCCAGACGTGTTCAGGCCGAGTCGTGTTCGCGCCGAGTCGTGTCGTGTCGTGACTGGGCGACGCGGATCAGGCGAGGCTGGCGGCGTCGCGAAAGACCGTGTCGCGGTAGTGGCGCAGCTCGGCGATGGAGGCTCGGATGTCGTCGAGTGCTCGGTGGGAATCCGGCTTCTCGAGGGACATCTCGACGTTGGGATACCAGCGGCGCACGAGCTCCTTGATCGTCGACACGTCGATGATGCGGTAGTGAAGGAAGTTCGAGACGCGCGGCAAACCACGACGCAGGAACCTCCGGTCGTGGTGCACCGAGTTACCCGCGAGAGGGCATTGCTGCTTCGGGCAGTGCTCTTCGAGGAAGGCGAGGGTCTGCCGCTCGGCTTGCCGCTCGGTGATCTCCGACGCGCGGACGCGATCGATGAGTCCGGATCCGCCGTGCTGCTTTCGGTTCCAATTGTCCATCCGGTCGAGGATGGAGTCCGGCTGATGGACCACGAGCTCGGGACCCTCGGCGACGATCTCGAGGTCCGATTCGGTGACGATCGTCGCGATCTCGATGATCCGTTCTTTGGACGGGTCCAAGCCCGTCATCTCGAGGTCGATCCAGACGATACGGCCCGGCGCCCCGTCGGGGGTCGGGGCCGTCGCGCCATCGTCCGGGGGCGCGGGACTCGGCGTCATGCTTCTCTCCATTCTTCCAGGGCACGTCGTCGGTCGCGCTGTCGAGCGACCGGCCAGCAGTGCTGAGAGAGAACATGATCCTGCGGCCGGTTGTCAAGCAGAAGGGCCCGTCCGGGTTGCGTCGACGTGTCAGTCCTCGTCGCGGAAGGCGGGGAGCGTGAACGCGAAGCGAGCGCCTTCACCCGGGCGGTTGTCGACCCAGATGCGACCTCCTTGTCGAGTGACGATCTCGCGGCTCAGGTAGAGCCCGATGCCGAGTCCCGTGCGATCGTCCGGCGGGCTCTCGTTGTAGAGACACTCGAAGACGTGCGGCTCGCGTTCCCTCGTGATGCCTTCTCCTCGGTCTTCGACCGAGACGCAGATCATCCCCTTGTCGTCGGGGGCAGCGGAGACGCTCGTGGTGATCGGCTCGCCGTCGCGGGTGAAGCGCGTCGCGTTGTCGAGCAGTCGTTCGATGACCTCGCGAACGCGGTCCTTGTCCGCAAAGACTTCGACCGACGGGAGCTCGGATTCGAACGTGAGAGCCGCGTGGGCCGAAGTCTTCCGGCGGAGCTCCACCGTCTCGCGGATCCACGGTACGACGTCGAACGGGCGGGGTTCCACCTGGAGGGATCCGGTATTCGCGCGCGTTACCTCGAGGAGATCACGCACGATGTCTTGCAGTCCGCGGGTGTTCTCGCGAGTCGATTCGAGGAGGCATCGTTCGGGTTCTCCGAGACTCGAATCGGTGCGGTCGAGCAGAGTCGCGACGAAACCGTAGATCGCGTCGAGCGGTCCTCGCAGCTCTCGCGAAACGTTGGCGAGCAATCGTTCGACGGCATCGCGTCGCGGGGTCACGTCACAATGGGTGCCGACCATTCGCACCGGCCGCCCGGCGGCATCCCGCACCGCGACGCCGCGCGTCAATGCCCAACGGTAGGTGCCGCTCTTGTGGCGAATTCGGTATTCGCACTGGAATGTCGGCGAGAGCCCGTAGAGGTGCGACTGCAGATTCCGCTCGAAGCGCTCGAGGTCGCTCGGGTGGATGCGCGAGTACCAGAAGTCGCGAGTCGCCTCCAAGGCTTCGTTCGCGTGTCCGGACATCGCCATCCAGCCGGCCGAAAAGTACGCCGTCCCCCGGTGCAGGTCGAGGTCCCAATGCCCGTCCATGTCGGAGAACTGCCGAAAGTCTCGATAGGCGTGCGAGGCGGTCCAGGTGCGCAGATGGCGAGCGCGTTCGATCGCGTGGCCGATCGCCCGTTCCAGTCGATCCGGGGCGAGTTCGCGATCGTGCAGGGTTTCGGAAACACCCGCTTCGATCGCATCGACCGTGAGATCGGCGTCGTCCTCCGCGGTCAGGAGGATCACGGGAAGCGTGTGGCCGCGCCGACCGGTTTCGCGGAGGAGATCGAGCCCGGTGCGTTCGCCCAGGATGGCGTCGAGCAGGACGACGTCGTGGCGTGCGTCTTCGAACGCGGCCATCGCATCGTCGTAGTCTTGGACCCACTCGGGCTCGCACGCGATCTGCTGAATCGAGGCGACGAGACGAGTGGACGGTTCGGCGACCGCGTTGCCCACGACCAGAATACGGACGGGTGGCGAGCATCGGCTCGGCCACGCGTCTCGTCGCTCGTCGGGCACGCGATCGGAATCGTCGATCGAGCGTTCGATGACGTTACCCCCGGATCACTTGGTGACGACGCAGCGGCGATCGGGACCGTTCCCGGGGTGCTCGCGCGCTCGCGTGGTGAATCGAGGGAGCCCGGCAATATCTCTCCCTTCGCCGAAGCATACCCCAGGATTTCAGAGAGAAAAGCGATTCCGAAGAAAGCTGCACCGCGACCAAGCATGCTGCGATTTTGCGTCTCGTGATCACTCGTGCGGGGTCGACGACTCGGCGGTCGTCAGTTCGAGATGGCGCGCAAGGACTCTTCGAGCAGCGCGAGTTGCAGCGACATCTGATCCCGAACTCGCATCGGCGAAGGGGCGGGTTCGGCGCGCTCTCGAAATCGGTCCATCACGGGGTCGGTCGGCTCGATGGTGTCGCCCGCACCCGGTACGATGAACAACGGCATCTCGGAAACGACCGTGAGGGCTCCCGGGTCGAGGCGCTTCGTGAACTCCATCGAACTCGGCCGGAAACTCGACGCGGTGTCGGAGTCGCCGCGCACGAGGAAGTGATCGCGCATCGAAACCGAATCGGGACACGTGGAGAAGCCGCGCTCGATTCGCGAGAATCCCTTGTCACCGTTTCGTTGGACGTCGTGAAGCGCGTATCCCATCTCGGCGACTCGCCCCGCGAGCGAGTGGCGCAGCGCTTCGGTCCGGTCGATCCAACGCCGCTCCAAGAGGAACCACGGACCGCCGGAGAATCCCATGCCGTGAAACGAAGCGTGGAGGTGAGCCGGCCCCGCGATGCTCGCGGACGATTCGAAGAACGCGGCGATCGCGCGATTCTCCGGTCGGGCTCGTAGGTCGTCGGAGTCGGTCGGGAACCCGAACTCGATGTCGTCCCCGGGCTGCTCGCGAATGCGGCGAGCGAGGTAGCGTTCGAGGTCGAAAGTGCGCGACGGATCGACGGATGCATCGTCGTCGCGGCCGGACCAAGTTTCGTTGCGGGCTTCGCCGTCGGGATTCGCGTGGGGGACGATCGTCCAAGCAAAGCGGCGGCGGAGGTCGTCGTCGTCGGGGAGGGAGAGCAGCCACGCGGCGAATCGCCGCAACATCCAAGGCCCGACGGGTTCGTCGGCGTGGCAACCGGCGAGGAGGGTCACCGAAACGATCGCGCCCGGCGGCGTCGCCCGGTTGGAGAAAGGCGTCCCGATGCGGTAGCCCAAGACGGATCGACCTTCACGAGACGATCCGATCCTGCGACCGTCCTGAACGGGGATCGCTGGCGTGTCGAGAACGGCGCCGAATCGGGCACGTGTTGGGGTCATGGGGGTGATCTCGCGGGGATTGTACCATGATGCGGTCGCGCAACTCTCGGGGTGTGGAAGCGAGGTCCCCGGTCATGGAACGGGTAAGAACGACGTTCGACCCGAGAAAGGAAAGTCGATGCGACGACCTCTGCTGATCGTCGGACTCATCGCCGCGTTCGCGGCGTGTTCGAGCCGTGAGGGGAGCGAGCAACGAGCCGTAGCCGCGCGGGACGTCGTGACCGACTTCGTCGAGGCGGGCCTGGCCGGTAAGAAAGAGCGGCAGATCGAGTTGCTGGCGAGCGTCGACCGCGTCAAGGCGCGCGGCGACGATTGGACTCCGATGGTCATCCCGAGCGACTCGCTCGAGTACGTGGTGGGAGGGGCCGCCGTCGACGGGGATCGAGCCTCGGTCCACCTGAGTTTGCTGGAGGGCGGGGCTACCGAGTCGTTCGACGTGCTCCTCATCGAAGAGAGCGGGGAGTGGCGAATCCTGGAAGGCGAGACGATCGAGCGGCTCGCCAAGCGGATCGCGGGAGAGCTGAGCCGCCAGTTCGAGGGGTTGATGGACGAGGTCCCCGCCGAACCCGAGCACGAGGGAGACGCGGCTGACAGCTCGTCCGGCGACGCCGCGGCGGACGGCGACACGCGGCAGTAAGCGAAGCGTTGCGTTGAGCGAAGCGTTGCGTTGAGCCGTTGAGCGAAGCGAGGCAGCACGCGGACCGCTGGAGTCGGCGACGCTCGGGGGCGTGCCTCAGTTCGTGGGCGGGGCGCCGTCGGCGGACTTGCCCTCGCGCTCGGCATCGCGCTGCTTCTCGCGCTCGATGCGACGCAGGAGGCTCTCCTCCGTCTTCGCGCCGAAGCCCTTGAGGTCCGCGACGCGATGTTCGCGCAGTGCGGCCTCGAGCTCGTCGCGTGACGTGACGCCGACCTCGTTCCACAGGCGCTGTACCTTCTTCGGACCCAGACCGGGGATGCGAAGTAGTTCGAGGAGTGATGCTGGAACGCGCTCCGTGAGCGTGTCGAACGCGCTGAGCTTCCCGTCGCGGACGAGCTCTTCGATCGCGTTTGCCAGGTCTTTCCCGACGAACTCGAGCTCGGTGAGATCGTCGCCCGCCTTCACGCGATCCGCGACCGGGTCGGGTTCTTCACGCACGGTCTCGGCGGCCATGCGGTACGCGCGAGTACGAAACGGGTTCGCTCCGTCGAGCTCCAGCAGCGAGGCCATCGCTTCGAGGCGCTGTGCGATCTCGCCGTTGTTCATGACTCGGCTCCTCTTGGCGACTGGGGGTCAGGATCCTGCGGGTCTCGGGCGCCGAAGAATGCGTCGTGCAAGGCTTCGAGCGCGGCATCGCGATCTGCGATCGAGACGACGACCGTGGGCGGCGACGCCGTGCCATCGCCGGCAGTCGAAACGACACGGCACGCGATGCCGGCGCCCTCGAGCGCGTCGCGCATGCGACGAGTCGCGGACTCCGAATCGTCGCATCGTTCGCCGACGAGCGCCAGCGCCGATTCGCCCTCGTCCGGATCGTCGCGAAAGCCGAGAACGGAGACCGGCGCGAGGCGGGGAATCGTACCGGGAGGGCCGACGAGCGTGCGCGGCTCACGTCGGCCGAGCTCGAACAGCCGCAGGGGAATCGCGGATGTGCGCAGCGGCTCGATGCATCGAGGGTGCAGGATGCGCGAACCGTGTGCTGCGGCCGCGGCCGCTTCGTCGTATCCGAGGGCCTCGACGAGCCGGGTGGTGCCGACGATCGCGGGGTCCGCGGTGCGGAAACCCTCGCCGCGTTTCCAGAGATCGACGGCCTTGGCCTCGAGCAGGGCGCCGAGGGCGGCGGCCGTGTAGTCGCTGCCGCCGCGGCCGAGGAGTGCGAGCTGTCCATCGGTTCGAATCGCGAAGTATCCCGGCACGACGAGACACTCGCTCGGTGCGAGTGCTGCACGCGCCGACTCTCGGCTCGCGTCGAGGTCGATGCGTACGTCGTCGTAACCGGCGGTCGCGGTCAAGCCGCAGTCTTGTGGAGTGACGACGCGCGAGGGGATTCCCGCGGTCTCGAAAGCAGCGGCGAGGGTCACCGCGGCGATGTGTTCGCCGGACGCGAGGATGCGCGCGCGTCGGCGCTCGGATTCCTCGGGACTCGCGGGCTCGAGGCTCGACAGCTCGTGTTCGAGGGCGGTGATCTCGGCATCCCAAGGTGCGCGCGTCGGCTGCGGTGCTGCATCCGCGGGGCGGTGCGCCTCGGCCGCTTCGACGAATCCTCGTGCCCGGCGACGCAGGTCGTCGATCCACGGCGACGCATCCGCCGGCTGGGCTCGCTCGCAGAGTTCCGCGAGGGCGTCCGTCACGCCCCGGAAGGCCGACACGACGATCACGGGCGCGGGGCGATACCCGCGGACCGCTTCCAGGATCGCCGCGACGTCGTTTCCGTCGCGAAGGCACGACCCCCCGAATTTGACGATGCATCTGGACATGACACCTTCGACGTCGCAGGGGCGCGGCGATCCGTGTCGCTCAGCGGATCCGCGCGAGAATCAGTCCTCGACCCGATACTTGGCGCGGAACCACTCCGCGTTGGCGATCGAGCCTCCCGCCGCCCCGCGCACGACATTGTTCACGAGTAGAACGAAGCGGTAGCGATTCGGTTGGGTCGAATCCCGCTCGAGCCTGCCGATGCGCACCGTCATGCCTCTCGACTCGGGATCGAACGCCTGATCGTGACGCGGCGCGTCGTCGCTCTCGTCGTAGAGGATGGCGGGTTTGGCCAGCGAGGGGAGCCCGGCGGCCGGTGGCGACAGTGCCGCCCAAGCGTCGCGAATCGCGGACTCGCCGGGGTCGGTATCGAAGTCGACCCACACCGACTCGAGATGCCCGAACGCGACCGGAACACGGACGCAGGTGGCCGACACCGCGAACTCGGCATCGAGAATCTTCTTCGATTCCCACGCCACTTTCTCTTCTTCGCCGGGGATGTGCGGGATCGCGGTGTCCATGGTCTCGAGACGCTCGAGTCCCGCGGCCCCCGCTCCGGAAAGGGCTTGGTACGTCGCGACCGTGACGTTGCGGATCGAGAACGGAAGAAGCGGTGCGAGCGCGAGCGCCAAGCCCGTTGTCGTGCAGTTCGCGTTCGTCACGATGAAACCGCGCTCCGGGTATCCCTGGCGTTCGATCCACGCGAGGTGTGCGGCGTTGGCTTCGGGGATGAGGATCGGCACGTCGGGATCTCGTCGGTGGGCGCCCGCGTTCGAGAAGACGCGGAACCCTTGCGTGCGAAGCTCGGCTTCGACCGAAACGGCGAGCGGTTTGGGAATCGCGCTGAAGATCGTGCGGATGCCTCGCTCGGCGAGGCGGAACGAATCGAATGATTCGAGCGGCATGGTCGCGGCTTCTTGCGGCAGGTCTTCGGGGAGCCGCCAGTCAACGGCATCCTCGTAGAGCGTGCCGTTGCGGCGCTCCGACGCGACGAGCCCCGCGAGTTCGAACCACGGGTGGTTCGCCAATCGTGCCGCGAAGACTTGACCGACGAGGCCCGTCGCGCCGAGGATCGCGCACGGGATGCGCGGGGTCGGCGGCTCGAGAGCATCGGCGGGTGCGTGCCGTTCGGCGTCAGCATCGGGGGTCATGGCGCGAGGTTCCTCGAACGGGTGACCAGCGCTGCGATCGCGCGGGTGTGATCGGGGGTCGTCCCGCAGCAACCGCCGACGATGCGCGCGCCGAGTCCGAGCCAGGCGGCGACGTAGCGTGCGTACGTTTGCGGGGCGACCGCGTCGGTGTCTTGCCAACCGTGGACGGGATCCGGACGACCGACGTTGCCGTATCCGCCGAAGACCCGATCGCGGGCGGCATCGCGCAAGATGCCGAGCGCACGTTCGAGGTCGGGGGCCGGCGCGCAGTTCACGAGCAAGGCGTCGGGTTCGAACGGCAAGACGGCGTCGACCGCGTCACGCAGGGGCTCGCCCGAGAGAAGGTCACCGCGCGCGTCGCACACGAAGCTCGCGAGCACGGGCAAGCCTGTCGCCGAAGCGGCGCGAACCGCGGCGCGGGCCTCGCGGATCGTCGGCATCGTCTCGACGAGGATCGCGTCGGCCCCGGCGTGGGCGAGGTACTCCGACATGCGCGCATGCTCGGATTCGAGGGCGATGGCGTCGGGGGTTCGATCGGGTTCGTAGCAGTCTTCGAGGGGGGCCTGCGAGCCGGCGACCCATGCCTCGCGTCCTGCGACCTCGCGCGCGATCTCGACGGCTTCGAGCGTGAGCGACGCGGCTTGCCCCGCGCAGCCCCCGGCCGCGAGATTGCGTTCGTGCGTGCGAAACGTGTTCGCGGTCAGCAGCTCCGCGCCGGCGTCGAGGTAGTCGCGGTGAATCGCTCGCAACACGTCGGGGGCGTCGAACAACGCGTGCGCGGACCAGAGCGGGAGCTTCGTCGACACGCCGCGCCGGTGCAGTTCGGTTCCCGTGGGGCCGTCGAGAATCATGGGGATGCCCGACGCCAGACGTTCACGCAGCGAAATCACGAGACGTCCCGGCGTGCGGTTCGGAACGCCCAGGTCGTCATGCAACGCGCGTTCTGGACGTTGACGGTCTTGATCGGATCGACGAGCGTGGCGCCGATGCGCAGCGTCCTTTCGATGAGCATCTTCTCGTCGACGAGGAAGCGCTCGCTGCCGTCGGGGAGGTGGAATCTGCGGCCGCCGATCGGGGTCACCTTCGACTCGATCCCGATATCGGACGCGAGACGGGCGAAGAACAACCCTCCCGGGCGCAAGAGTCGCAGCAATCGCTCGAGCATCGCGTCGAAGTGTTCGTCGTCGCGAGCGAAGTGCAGCAGCGCGATCGCGAGAACGGCGTCGAACGACCCGTCATCGAACGTCGTGGCTTCCGCCGCTTCGACTCGGAAGTTCTCGGCCGGGAGGTCCGGGGCCCGATGGCCGGCTGCCTCGCGGACGTGTTGCAATGCCTGCGGGTCGGTGTCGATCGCGCAGACGTCGAACCCTCGTCCCAGAAACCAATGCACGTTGCGCCCCGAGCCGCAGCCCGCGTCGAGCAGCCGCGAACCGGCTTCGAACGCTCCCCGCAAGATGTGATCGAGCAGCACGATGTCGGTACGACCGATGGCGGCGAGCAGAGACTCGTGGGGGGCGACGTTCACGCGAGCCCTTCCCATTCGCGGTGGAAGCGCTCCAAGAACGCCTCCATGTAGCGATGCCGCTCTTCGGCGATGCGCCGTGCGGCGTCGGTGTGCATACGATCGCGCAGCAACAACAGCTTCTCGTGGAAGTGGCAGATCGTTCCGCCGGCCGAATCGCGGTAGGCCTCGAAGCTCTCGTGCGGTTCGGGCGTCGCTCGCGGGTCGTGAATCGGTTGATTGCGATGGCCGCCGTACGCGAACGTGCGCGCGATGCCGATGGCGCCGATGGCGTCGAGCCGGTCGGCATCTTGGACGACGGACCCTTCGACGGTTCGCATCGGCGTCGCGACGCCGGCTCCCTTGAACGACACGTTCTCGATGATCTCGACGACGTGGTCCACGACCGCGGGATCCGTCTCGAGCTCCGTGAGCCACGCGCGCGCTCGGCGCGGGCCGGCCGTGAGGTCGCCGTCGTGGAACTTCCAGTCCGCGATGTCGTGCAACAGGGCCGCGAGCTCGACGACGAACGCGTCGGCTCCCTCTTCGTCGGCGAGCCGCAGTGCCATCACCCGGACGCGATCGATGTGCCAGTAGTCGTGTCCCGTGCCCTCGTTCTCGAAGAGTTCGCGAACGTGTTCTCTCGTGCGCTCGACGATGGCGGAACGTCGTGTGGCGTCGGCCGTGTCCTTCACGAATTGTCCTCCGGATCGAGCGTTCGGGTGAGGATGCGAAACTCTTCGACGACGCGGCCGTCGAGAAGGTGTTCCTGCAGGATGCGTTCGAGCACCGGCGGATCACACGAGCCATACCAGACGCCATCCGGATAGACGACCGCGATCGGGCCGCCCTCGCAGATCCGCAAGCAGTTGGCTTTGGTGCGACAGACCCCGCCTCGATCCGCGAGCCCGAGCTCTTTGAGGCGACGTTTCAGGTAGGCCCAGGCTTCGAGCGACCGTTCTTTCTCACAGCATTTCGGGGCGGTCTGATCGCAGCACAGGAACACATGGCGTCGCGCGCCGTCGATGCCGACTTTGGCGGCGAGGGTGCGTTGACGGGAGCGGAGATCGTCGGAGAGGGGCATGGGATCCGTCGTTGCCGGGTCGGACGGGCGCGCCGCATTCCGATGCGATGACGAGCGACTCGACGACGAGCTACTCGAGAACCTCGATCACGACCTCGTTGCTGACGAGGGTACAGGGCGTCGTGCGGCGGAGCAAGTCGAGAGCGATCGGGTCGTGCGGCTCGAACGGGAGGCCCTCGATCGTGGCCCAGGGGTCGTTTCGATAGTAGAGGACGACGCGGTGGGTTCCGGCCCTCGAGAGCTTCGGAGCCTCGATCCAGTCCGAAAGTCGGCGCGCGTCACCGGGCTGCAGGACGAAGATCTCGTCCGAGCCGAGGGGGTCGACGTTCTCGCCGCGGGCGGGATCGAGCTCGGGCTCGTCGGGATGCGACGCGAGCTTCTCGCCGGCGCCGTGGAGGATCGACCAGCCGACGATCGGGGTGCGCCAGCCGGCTTCGCTGCCGTCACCCGGCTCGACGAGGATGAGCGGCTCGGTGCCGAAGTTGAGGATCGTCGCCGCGAATCGAACCGTTTCGCCGGCGCGGATCACGGACCGATCGGCTTCGAGCGAAAGTCGCAGCGCGACGTCGGTCGCTTCGGTGGGAAGCGAATAGCCGCCATGCGTTCGGTCGTAATACGCTCGATCGTCGGCGCGTTGAATCATGAAAGTCGACACTCTCCGAAACTGCGTGAAGTGCAACACTCCTGCATGCGCGCGATTATAGACCGTCGATTTCGTATTGAACAGGGAAATCGACGAGCGTGGCAGGGCTCACGAGCGTGACGAATCGTCTCCGGCACGGTGTGACGCGACCCATTCGACCGCATCGACGAGTGCTTCGAGTGTCTCGGGTTCGTTCGCGGAATGTCCCGCGCACGTGAAGACGAGCCGGCAGTTCGGAAGTCGCGCGGCGAGTTCGTGAGCACCCGAAGGTGGGCAGAGCGCGTCGTATCGACCGTGCACGATCGCCACGGGCAAGTCTGCTAGCCGTGAAGCATCGCGCAAGAGTTGGCCTTCGTCGAGGAAGCACGCGTGTTTCATGTAGTGATTCTCGAGGACCGACAATGCGGTGACGTCGAGCGAAGCGAGTCGCTCGTCGCAGCGGTCGTCGGTCATGCGGAGCGTGGAGAGCCGTAGCTCGTAGCGCGCCCACTCGCGCACGGCGCGGCGACGGATCTCGGGATCGTCGTGGGTAACGAGGTCGAAGAGGGCGGCCGGGTAGTCGCGGCGATCGTCCCGACCGAGGAGTCGCTCGAGGCGTGCGTAGGCCTCGGGGAACGCGACGGCGGTCCCGCCGTGGTAGAGGTGGTCGACGTCGGCTCGGCGGCCCAAGAAGACCCCGCGCAAAACCATTCCTGCGAGAGGTTTGCGCGTGGCTTGGGAATATGCGAGCGCGAGGGTCGAACCCCACGATCCGCCGAACACGAGGGCCGCTGCGTCGAGCCCGAGCTCGTCACGAAGTCGGTCGATGTCGGCGACGAGATCGGCGGTGGTGTTGTCGCGCCATTCGGCGTAGGGCGTGCTGCCTCCGGCGCCGCGCTGGTCGAAGACGAGGATACGGAACCGATCGGGATCGAAGAACCGTCGTGAGGCCGGTCCCGCTCCGGCTCCGGGGCCGCCGTGCAGGAAGATCGCGGGCATGCCGTTCGGATTGCCGCTGAGCTCCCATCGGAGCTCGTGCCGGTCGGAGACACGAAGCCGACCGGTGCGATCCGGTTCGATCGGCGGGTAGAGACGTGCCTTCGCCGACGCGTCGGCCGGGAGTGCCGGTCGACTCGAGGGCGGCGCGCCGAGTCGATCGATCACGAACGCGTACTCGAATGCCGTCTCGCGGAGGACGTCGTAGCGCCCGGACGCACCGCTGTGGCCGGCTGCGAGGTTCATCTTCAGCAAGAACAACGAGTCACCCGTCGCCGTCGCGCGCAGCTTGGCGATCCACTTCGCGGCCTCCCAGTACGGCACGCGCGGATCGTTGAGTCCGGAGGTCACGAGGAGGTCGGGGTACCGCTGCGGCCGGACGTTCTCGTAGGGCGCGTACCCGCGGATGCGCTCGAATGCGTCGCGCTCGTTCGGGTTGCCCCACTGTTCGTACTCGATGACCGTGAGCGGTAGCGACGGATCGAGCATCGTGTGGAGGACATCGACGAACGGAACCTGAGCGACGGCGGCGCGGAAGAGATCGGAGCGGAGGTTCAGTACCGCGCCGACGAGAAGTCCGCCCGCGCTTCCGCCCATGAGCGCGAGTCGATCCGCGGTTGTCAGGCCACGCTCGATGAGCGCCTCGGCGCAGGCGATCGTGTCGGTGAACGTGTTCTCCTTGTTCTTCAGCCGGCCGTCTTCGTACCACGTTCGCCCCATCTCGCTACCGCCGCGCACGTGAGCGATGGCGAGCGAGACGCCTCGATCGAGGAGGCTCAGCACTCCCGATCCGAATCCGGGATCCGACGAGCTGCCGTACGCGCCGTAGGCGGTGATCAACAGCGGCGCGGGCTCTCCGGTCGCGAAGTCGCGGCGCCGGACGATCGAGATCGGGACGCGCGCGCCGTCGGGCGCGGTCGCGAAGAGCCGCCACGTCTCGTAGGCCTCCGGATCGTAGCCGCCGACGATCTCGCGGCGCTTGAGGAACGTGCGCTCCCTCGTGTCCATGTCGTAGTCGTAGAGGGTCGCGGGCGTGACGAGGGACGTGTAGCGGATGCGGAGCGTCGTCGTGTCGAACTCGGGATTCGCGCTCGGCTCGACCGTGCACGCCGTCTCTTCGAAGCGGATCTCGTGCGTTGCGCCCGTATCCACACGTTCGATGCGGAGTGCCGTGTAGCCGTCGCGCCGTTCGTGAAAGACGAGGTGGTGTCGGAACGCATCGACGCCGGTCAGGTAGACGTCGGGACGGCCGGGAATCAGCTCGCGCCAAGACGCGGGAGCCGGGTTGTCGACCGGCGCCTCCACGAGCCGGAAGTTCACGGCCTCGTCGTTCGTGACGATGAGGAACCGGTCCCCTTGGTGCTCGACTTCGTACTCGATTCCGTCCCGCCGCGGCGCGATCGTTCGGAATTCGCCTTCGGGCGTGTCGGCTTCGAGCACGAGGGTTTCGGTCGTCGACATCGACCCGATGTCGATCACGAGAAAGGCGTCGCTGCGGGTGCGCCCGACCGAAAGGTAGAAGCGTTCGTCGGGCTCTTCGTAGACGAGCGCGTCGTCGCCGCCTCCGCCGATGCGATGACGGAAGACGCGGTACGGGCGCAGGGCCTCGTCGAGCGTGTCGTAGAAGAAGGTCCGGTTGTCGTCGGCCCACGCCACCGAACCCGCGACGCCGCGGATCGGTCCGGCCACGTGCTCGCGCGTCGCGAGATCGAGCACTCGCAGCGTGTAGATCTCGTCGCCGTCGGTGTCGATCGCGTCGGCGAGGAGTCGATGATCCGGGCTCACACTGAACGTGCCGAGATCGAAGTAGTCATGACCTTTGGCGAGGGCGTTCTGATCGAGCAGGATCTCCTCTTCACCCGTCGTCATCGACCCGTGTCGCCGGCAGTGGATGGCGTAGCTGCTCCCCTCGACCGTGCGCACGTAGTAGAGCCAATCGTCCTTGCGCGTCGGAACCGAAAGATCGGTCTCGCGCAGGCGCCCCTTCATCTCGTCGTAGATCGCGTCGGCGATCGACTGGATCCGCGCCGATCGGGCTCGTGTGTACTCGTTCTCCGCCTCGAGGTACGCGAGCACCTCGGGGTCGTCACGGTCGCGCATCCAAGCGTAGTCGTCGCGGAGCGTGACGCCGTGCATCGTCGTCTCGACGGGGCGACGGGCCGCGATCGGAGGTCGGGGATTCCGCGGCGACGAAGGGATCCCCGGTGCGTGTGCAGTTTCGGGATGCGTGCCGGTTTCTGGTTCGGGCGAGGGCTCGGGATCGGTCATGGGCGCCCATCGTAGCAACCGTGTGTAGGCTCCCTGCGCCCGGCGGCTCGAAGCCGACCCTCTCGTGAAGAGGCCTTCGAGCCGCGGGGTATCGGTGCTTCGCGATCAGGATCCCTTGAGCTCGTCGAGCTCGCGCCGAGCCGCGGCGAGTTCGCCTTCGAGTCGAGCGAGTTCGCCCGGCTCGTCTTCTTGGCGCTTGGCGCCCGCGATCTGCTGTTGGAGCTTCTGGATGCGCGTCCGCAGAGCATCCATCTTCTTCTTGACCTTCTTGTTCATGGTGTCGCTTCGCTTTCTCGTCGCGCGTCGCTCGACAGGATGCGTTTGAAGGTGACCCCCGCGATCACGGTGAAGGCCACGAACAAGACGAGTGCCGACACGAGCAGCCACAGGCTGTGGTCGACGATCCCCTGTCCCAGCATCACGAACATGAGGGTGGAGGGGATCATCCCGAGGACGGAGGCGCATGCATAGTCTCGAAACCGGATCGTCGAGATGCCGCAGACGTAATTCGTGAGGACGAAGTTGCTGAACGGAACGACCCGCAAGAGTACGACGATCGCGAAGCCCTGGCGCTCGACGAGTCCGAGGAGGCGCTCCATGCGTCCCGTAGCCTTGCGATCGACGAAGTCTTTTCCCATCTTGCGCGCGAAGGCGAACGTCGCGATCGCGCCGAGGGCCGAGCCGACGACGCAGATCGCGAGTGCGACGGGGAAGTTGAAGAGGGCTCCGCCGAGGATCGTCGGATACATCCGAGGGATTCCGGCGACCGCCGAGGCGGCCAGTACGAACGTGAACACGAGCGGCGCGAAGAATCCGCGGTCGTTGGCCCAAACGCGCCACATCTCGAAGCTGTCGTTGCTGAGGTAGGAGCGCAGCGGTGTCACGAAGAACACGATCGAAAGCAGGATCACGACGCCGATCAGCGATACGAACTTCCGCGCGGCGCGGCGCAGGTCTTCTTGCGAATCCCCCGAATCGACGGGGACCGACCCCTGCGCGTACGGCTTCGATGACTGCAACTCTCGACCTCCCCGAAACATCGTGACGAGCTCGTTGGCGAGCTCGCGAGTGCCACCGTGCCTCAACCGAACAGCTGGGTCCAATGAGACTCGGAGCGGCCGAGCCCGATGCGTCCGTGATTCCCGAGCATGTTCTTGTGGTGTCCCGGGCTGTGGAACCACTGTAGATTCGTCGTCGCGGGGTCTCGATGGCCGCGCGCGATATTCTCGGACGACGCGCTCGCGCGGAAGCGGGAGGCGCGTTGGGACGGCGTCTCCTTGCCCTCGATCGGTGACGTGTGCGCGAAGAACTCGTACGTCCTCATGTCGTTCGAATGATCGCGCGCCGCGGCGCACAGATTGGTGTCGATCCGCAGGGCGCCGATTCCGAGCAGCACGCGAAGGACGTTCAGGTCCAAGATGCCGAGCGCCTCGCCGGAGTCGATGCGCCAAGCGTTTTCCTCGTTGGCGAGGAGCGTCTTGCGGTCGCGTCCGTCGATCGGCATCGCGAGCGCCGTGGCGAGGCGCTCCTGTCGTTCGAGGACCTCATCGAAGGTCGAAGGCTCCGGACACTCGCCGGACTCGATCTTCCGCTTCGCGGCGGCTGCTTCGTCGCAGCGCTCCCACAGGCCGCCGAGCGCGCGGATCCGTTCGCGCTGCTCCGTGAGATCTTCGGAATCTCGAACGAGGGGGCCGGCGTCGACGACGAGCAGCTCG
>JAUIME010000622.1 GCA_030433195.1 bacterium | reverse complement strand
CATCCTCGCGATCCAGATGTTCGGCGACGTCGACTCGGCCGAGTACCTGCTGCGCGCCGACGGCCACGCACGCACGAACGTTCACGAAGCGCTGCGCAAGATCGACGCCAAGGACATCCCGATCGACCTGCGCGTTCACTACCCGCTGGGCCGCAACTACACCGTGATCCGCTGATCCACGCTTCCATGACCTGCGACTCGCCGACGCGGTGAGTCGCGCAGAGCCACGACATGATCCATCTCGGCACCGCGACCTCTTGTTTCACGAAGCCCTGGTCGGGAAGCGACGAACGACACGACGTCGTTCTCGACGGCGACCACCTCACGCTCGAAGACGTGCGCGACGTCGCGTACGGCAACGCCTCGGCATCGCTCGATCCGAAGACCCTTCCGCGCATCGAAGCATCGCGCGCGATCGTCGATGAGATCGTCGCCTCCGAGAGGGTCGTGTACGCCGTCAATACGGGGTTTGGCGTGTTGAGCGACGTGCGCATCCCGCGCGAAGACCTGCGAGCGCTCCAGCTCAATCTGCTGCGCAGCCACGCCGCGGGAACCGGTGAATCGCTGCCGACCGAGGTCGTACGCGGCATGATGGTGTTGCGCGCGAACACGCTCGCCAAGGGGGTCTCGGGCGTACGCCCCGTGGTGCTCGAACAGTTGCTCGCGATGCTCGATCGAGGCGTGCACCCGATCGTGCCCGCGCAGGGCTCGCTCGGGGCCAGCGGCGATCTCGCGCCGCTCGCGCACCTCGCGCTCGTGCTCGTCGGCGAGGGTCGCGCCGAGTATGGGGGCGAAGAGCTCGACGGCGCGGCAGCACTCGAGCGCGCGGGTTTGGAGCCGATCCTGCTCGAAGCCAAGGAAGGCCTCGCGCTCCTGAACGGCACGCAGATGATGACGGCGGTCGCGGTGCTCGCGGTGCTCGAAGCCGAGACCTTGTGCCGCGTGGCCGACATCGCCGTCGCGCTCAGCCTCGAGGGGTTCGAAGGCAGCCATCGGCCGTTCCTTCCCGAAGTCCAAGACGCGCGACCTCACCCCGGGCAGATCGACTCGGCCGAGAACTGTCGGCGGCTGCTCGAGAACAGTCCGATCGCCGCGCATCACGCCGATTGTGCCAAGGTGCAGGATCCGTACTCGTTCCGCTGCGCGCCTCAGGTCCACGGCGCGGTGCGTGATTCGGTCGCGCACGTGCGTCGCGTCGTCGAGCGCGAGGTGAACGCGGCGACCGACAATCCGCTCATCTTCCCCGAGAGCGGCGAGGCCGTGTCGCAGGGGAACTTCCACGGCGAACCCATCGCGCTCGCCGCCGACTTCCTCGCCATGGCGATGGCCGAGCTCGGCAACATCAGCGAACGCCGCACCGACAAGCTCAACGACCCGAAGTTCAGCGACCTGCCCGCGTTCCTGACGGGCGGCGTGCACGGCCTCAACTCCGGCACGATGATCGTGCACTACACGGCGGCGTCGCTCGTCTCCGAGAACAAGGCGCTCGCGCATCCCGCGAGTGTCGACTCGATCCCGACCTCGGCCAACAAGGAAGACCACGTCAGCATGGGCAGCATCGCTGCGCGCAAAGCCGCGCGCGTGGTCGCGCACGTCCGCACGATCCTCGCGAGCGAGGTGTTCTGCGGGCTGCAGGCGCTGCGGTTCCGCGAGCCGCTCGAGTCGGGGCCGGGCATCGAGGCCGCACGCGAGTTTCTCGGGCCGCGCGTCGAGCCGATCGGTGAAGACCGCGTGTTCTCCGAAGACGTCGCACGCGTGGCCGAGTGGCTCGGCAGCGGCGAGCTCGTCGCGGCCGTCGAATCCGCGATCGGACCCCTCGCGTGATCGAACTCGGACTGGTCCTGCTCGGGATCATCGTCTTCGCGATCGCGATCTGGCGATTCTTCCCGCAGATTCCGCTGCGCGTGTTCGTGTGGCTGCAGACGCGGTTCTTCTATCGCATTCGCACCGTCGGCATCGATCACGTGCCACGCGAAGGCGGCGCGCTCCTCGTCCCGAATCACGTGTCGTACCTCGACTGGCTGTTCCTCATGGTCGCCGTCGATCGGCCCGTGCGGTTCTTGCTCGAGCGGTCGTACGCCGAACATTGGTTCCTGCGTCCGTTCGTGAAGCGTATCGGCGCGATCGCGATCTCGTCGCGCGGCGGTCCGCGCGAAACGCTACGCGGGCTTCGCGAAGCGGGCGAGTGCCTCGACCGCGGTGAGATCGTGTGCATCTTCGCCGAGGGGCAGATCACGCGCATCGGCGTGACGCTGCCGTTCAAGCGCGGCATGGAGCGCGTGCTGCGCGGCCGCGAGACGCCGATCGTCCCCGTGCATCTCGATCGTCTCTGGGGAAAGCCGCTGTCGCGACGCGGCGGGCGGCTCGTGCTACGACCGCCGCGGCGGCTCCCGTCGCCGATCCTGCTCTCGTTCGGGGCGCCGATGCCGTCGACCACGCCGTTCCACCGCGTGCGCAACGCCGTCAACGAGCTCGGCGCCGACGCGTGGATGATGCGCCGCGACGACTACCGGCCGCTGCATCACGCGTTCATCCGGCGCGCGCGTCGGCATCCGTTCGAGTTCGCGATGTGGGATCCGCTGCGCGGTCGCGTACGCCGGTTCATGGCGCTCGTCGGAACGATCGCGGTCGGCGAGGGGCTGCGCGACACCTGGCGCGACAGCGAACGCGTCGGGATCCTGCTGCCGCCGAGCAACGCCGCCTCGCTCACGAACCTCGCCGCGACGATCGCGGGGCGCGTCACGGTCAACCTCAACTACACGGCCGGCAACGCCGCGCTCGCGTCGTCGCTGCGCCAGGCCGGTATCCGCTCGGTGATCACGGCGCGGAAGTTTCTCCAGAAGGCGAAGCTCCGCTTGCCCGACGACATCGAACCGATCTGGATCGAAGACGTCGTCAAGGGCATCGGCCGCGGCGCCCGCCTGCGCGCCCTTCGCGCCGCAATGTTCTCGTCGACGGCGTCGATCGAGCGTCGTCTCGGCGCGACGCGTCCACCGAGCGCGAAGGACGTCGCGACGATCATCTTCAGCAGCGGTAGCACGGGCGAACCGAAGGGCGTCGAGCTTACGCACTTCAACATCGCGTCGAACGCCGAAGGCGTCGTCCAGGTGTTCCACATCGAGCCGGGCGACCGGCTACTCGGGATCCTGCCGTTGTTCCATTCGTTCGGCACGCTCATGATGTGGATCTCGTCGACGCTCGAGCTCGGTGTCGCGTATCTGCCGAATCCGCTCGACGCCGACGCGGTCGGCGACGCCGTCGAGCGCAATCGCGTGACGCTCATCCTCGCGACGCCGACGTTCCTGCAGCTCTACCTGCGCCGCTGCGAACCCGAGCAGTTCCGCTCGCTGCGCCACGTGATCGTCGGCGCCGAGAAGCTTCCGATGCGTCTCGCGTACGCGTTCGAGGAGCGTTTCGGCGTGTTTCCGCTCGAAGGCTACGGCGCCACGGAGTGCTCGCCCGTCATCACCGTCAACGTCGACGACGTGCGCGACGCGAGCGCGCATCAAATCGGCAACCGCGCCGGCAGCGTCGGCATGCCGCTCCCCGGCGTC
>JAUIME010000015.1 GCA_030433195.1 bacterium | reverse complement strand
TGCCGCCCGTCATGAACATCATGAAAGACATCGGGGGTGTCGAGTTGCCCGAGTACATCGGCAAGGTCGTGACCGACCTCGACGCGTCGTCCGATCGTGCGACGAGCGACGGGAAGGACTCGGATCCGATGCGACCGACGAAGCCCGAGACCTCGGCGGCCGACGATGCCGGTTCGACGGCGTCGGCGCCGCCGCCCAAGGCCAAGGGGAAAGCGAAGGGGAAGCGCAACGACCCTCGCCCCCAAGGAGAGGCCGGGGCGCCACCGGCCTCCGGTTCCGCCGACGCGTCGAGCTGAGCCCCGCCTAACGAGACGTCCGAAGACATCGACCGAAGCCCGGCTCCGACGAGGAGTCGGGCTTCGTCGTTCGACGAGCCGATCGCGCAGGGAGGGTTTGTTAGCCTCCTCGGGTTCGATCCTTCGAACGGGAGGGAACCCATGGCAGAGAACCGTCGCGAAAGCACGCGCAAGAAGCGCTCGAGAAGGCGTACGAAGGCGGCACGCGAGACGACCGAACCGAAGAACACGAAGAAGAGCGAGTCGCGAAAGGAGGCCGCGCGTACGGTCGATTCGCGAAAGAGCGGCGCGCCGCGGGGAGCACCGGCCACCGACGGGAAGTCGGGGGCGCCCAAGTCAGCGCCGTCGCGGCGGGGGAAGAAGTCTCGGCGCCGAGGATCGCGCGAGTCGCGTGTGCGCGGTCGCTACGTCGGACATGCGCGCGGGTTCGGCTTTCTCGTCATCGAGGCCGACCCGGAGGGAAGCGCGGGGGACACACCGGCGAGTGATCGATTCGTACCGCCCGGCCACGAGGGGCAAGCCATCGACGGGGATCTCGTCGAGGCGGTTCCCGGACCCGAGGGCACGGCGCGCGTCGTGAGCGTGATCGAGCGCGGACGGACGCTCGTCGCGGGGACGTTCCTCGGCGGCAACGAGGTCGCCGCCGATGCGCACCGAATCTCGAAGCATCTCGAACTCGCGAAGCCCGGCGACGCGCGCAAGGGAGACAAGGTCCTCGTTCGCGCAACGACGTCGGGCTTTCGTCTCGCGAAGGTGCTCGGGCGAGCCGGAGCGCCCGAAGTCGAAGACGCCGCGATCCTCGCCGAAGTCGAGATCTCGCCGAAGTTCCCGCGCGCGGCCCTGGCAGAGGCCAAGAAGTTCGCGGCTCCGAGTGCGAAGGATCTCGAGGGCCGGCTCGATCTTCGCGACACGACGACGATCGTCACGATCGACCCGACCACGTCGCGCGACTTCGACGACGCCATCTCTCTCGAGCGTCACAAGGGCGGTTGGCGGCTCGGTGTGCACATCGCCGACGTCTCGCACTACGTGCGCCCCGAAACCGCGCTCGATCGTGAAGCGCGTGCGCGAGGGACGAGCGTCTACCTTCCAAATCGCGTCATCCCGATGCTCCCCGAGCGCTTGTCGAACGACCTGTGCTCGCTGCGCGAAGGCGTCGATCGCCTCGCGATGAGCGTTCTCTTGCGCTACGACGATCGCGGCACACTGCTGTCGACCACGTTCGCCGAGAGCGTCATCCGTTCGGATCGCCGATTCTCGTACGAGCGGGCGTCGCGTGTCATGGACGGCAACCGAACGCGGGGTGCCGTCGAGCGATTGCTTCACGACATGGCCGATCTCGCCGCGAAACTCGCCGAGCGTCGACCGTCGTTCGACATCCCGCGTAACGAGGTCGAGCTGGTCTACAGCGGTCAGGGTGACGTCGTCGACGTTCGGCCGATCGAGAGCGACGTGGCTCACGGCGTGATCGAAGAGTTCATGCTCGCCGCCAACCGAGAGGTCGCGCGGCTGTTCTTGGCGCGTAAGATTCCCGCGCTCTTCCGACATCATCCCGAACCCGCAGATCTCGAGCCGGTGTACGACGCGCTGCGAACCCTCGGGGTCGCGAAGTCCAAGCGCATCGATTTGCGGCGCGCGATGCGACGCGCCGTGGAGGCCGGTTTCGGGCCGTCGGTGGCGTCGGCGATGCTCCGTTGCATGCCGCGCGCGATCTACACGACGGAACACTCGACCCACTTCAGCCTGGGTTTCGAAGCGTACGCACACTTCACGTCGCCGATCCGACGGTACGCCGACCTAGAGGTGCACCGTGCGCTCCGAGCGCTGTTGCGAAAGCAGCGCGGCCCGCTCGAAGTGCGGCCTCGGAAGCGTTTCCCCGAGCCCGTTCGCGACGCATCGCTCGAGGAGTTGGCGCGTCACGTGTCGTCACGGGCCGAGTCGGCGGATCGCGCCGAGACCCGCATGCGACGGCGGCGCGTCCTCGAACTGCTCTTGCGACTCGGGGCGGTGCCGACCGAAGGACAGGTCACTTCGATCGTGGAACGCGGACTCAGCGTCGAGTTGCCCGAGTACGGAACTTGGGGCTTTCTCGCGGCCGAAGTGTTGCCGGGCGGTCCCTACGCACTGAAGGACGGTGCCCTGCAAAGCGGCGGACGGACGTTCCGCCTCGGCGATTCGGTCGACGTGGTCGTCCACCGCATCGATCCGGGGGCCGGACAGCTCGACCTCGCGCTCGCGCCGAAGCGCGGGCGGCGCTGATCCCGGCGTCGACGCGGCGCGTACCTCTTAAAAGCTCGGCTGTCAGACGACGTGCTCGGATCCGTCCTCGTTGTAGACGACGCGGTAGATGTCCTTGCGACGGTCGTTCCAGTTCTGCACGGATCCGCCTTCGCGGTGTCGGCGTAGCAGCTCCACATCGACGTCGTGGATGATCATCGTCTCGATGTTGGCGTTGCACTCGGCCGCGACCGCGTCGCGCGCGAACTCGGCGTCGGCCGGCGTGAAGATGGCCGACTGCGCGTAGTGGATGTCCGAGTTCTCGACGAACGGCAGGTTCCCCGTGCAGCCCGCGACCGCGACGTAGACATGGTTCTCGACGCAGCGTGCCATCGCGCAGTTGCGAACGCGCAGGTACCCTTGGCGCGTGTCGGTATTGAACGGGACGAAGATGATCTCCGCTCCCTTTTGCGCCGCGATTCGCGTGAGCTCCGGAAACTCGATGTCGTAGCAGATCTGGATGGCGATGCGTCCGCAGTCGGTGTCGAAGACTTGGACGACGTCACCCGGCGTGACGCCCCACCACTTCCGTTCACTGGGAGTGATGTGGATCTTGTACTGCTTGCCGAGCGTTCCGTCGCGTCGGAACAGGTACGCGATGTTGTAGAGCAGCTCGCCCTCGAGGACGAAGTGGGAACCGCCGACGATGTTGACGTTGTACTTGACGGCCATCTCCGTGAAGAGGTCGAGGTAGTTCGGCGTGAAGTCGTGGAGCTTGCGCGCCGCCTGTCCCGGCCGCGCGTCGGCGACGCACGACAGGAGTTGCGTCGTGAACAGCTCGGGGAAGAGCACGAAATCCGACTTGTACTCCGAAGCCGTATCGATGAAGAACTCGCACTGCTGTGCGAACTCGTCGAATGCCGTGATGCGACGCAAGAGGTATTGCACGACCGAGAGACGCACGGGCTCGACGGGGTGATGGTAGCGACGCCGTGCGCCCATCTTGTAGTCGAGGTTACGCCACTCGAGGAACGTCGCGTATCCTCGAGAAGCTTCGTCCGACGGGAAGTAGTCGGCGATGAGGCCCTGAAGCGCGAAGCCGTTGGCCAACTGCGCGGTCAGTACCGGGTCGTAGAGCGTCTTGTCGACGACCTTTTCCACGTATTCGCGCGCGGACATTTCGTCCGCGTACTTGCCGTAGCCCGGGATCCGGCCGCCGATCATCATGCGCGACAGATTGTGTGTGCGGCAGAGCTCCTTGCGCGCGTCGTAGATGCGGCGTGACAGTTTCATGCCGCGGAACTCCGGATCCACCATGATCTCGATACCGTAAAGAGCATCGCCCTTCGGCGCGTGGTTTCGGATCGTGCCGTTCTCGGTGATCTTCTTCCAGTCGTGCCACGCGAGGTTCGGATCGTAATGCAGGATCAGGCTGCTCGAAGAAGCGGCGAGCTTGCCGTCGACCTCGACGCAGATCTGGCCTTGCGGGAAGATCGCGAGTTGCGACTCGATGTGTTCCCGGCCCCAAGTGGCCATGCCGGGGAAGCATCGTTTCTGCATCTCGATGAGCGCGTCGAAGTCGTCGATGGTCAGGGGGCGGATCTCGATCTTCCATTCGAAGTCGCTGAGATCGAGCTTGGGATTCTTCGGGATGTCGTTCATCGCTTCGGGGTGCCTCCGTATCGGGGTCGAGCCGGATCGGCGCGCATCGGGTGCGCTGCGGCTTCGGCCCCATCGTAGTAGCAATTCGCGAGGCGCTCGGGGAGATCGTCGCGAGGAGATCAGGCGACGAACTCGCCAAGGAGTGAGTCCCAGCACTCGCGTTCGGTCTCGGGCAGGAACAGCGGCCGCCGAGCTGCGATCTGGGATCGGAGGCGATCGAGGAACTCGCCATCGGTCTCGGCGCGGCGGAGCAAGTCGGCGAGGGCCTCCGAGTCCTCGACAGGGAAGTAGCCCGAGTAGTCGTCCCCGAGGAGGCCCCGAGACCCGTCGATCCGCGACGCGAGGATCGGGACGCCGGCCACGATCGCCTCGCCGATCACGTTGGCGCCGCCTTCCATCACCGAGGAGTGCACGAGCAGTCGGCTCGCACGCAACGCGCGCAGCGTGTCGCGGTGGCCGAGCTCGCCGAGCCATCGATAGCGTGGATTCTCGGATTGTTCACGTCGCGCGGCGCGCGCCATCGCTTCCGTGTGAGCGGCACCTACGTGCCGGACCCGGATGCACGAGGTCGCGGGCAGCAGGCGAGCGGCGAGGGCCGCGCGGAACGGATCCTTCACGGGACGCAGATGCCCGATGACGACGACGGCGAAGTCGGCATCGTCGGCATCCGCCATGCGGAATGTGTCGTCAGGCATGCGACCGACGCTCTGGTAGATCGTTCGAGCCTTGGACCGGCACGCCTCGGGAAGGCGATCGATCGCGAGTGGCTGCAGGACGACGAGACGCGTCGCGAGACGGATCGAAAGCGCCGCCGATTCGTCGTCTCTGGCCAGGTCGGAGTAGAGATCGGTCCCGGTGAGCGCGACGATGCACGGCCGGTCGGGGTGCTCGCGAACGAACGACACGACCGCGTCGCACGAACGCCTCGCGTGGAGTGCGACGAGGACGTCGAATGATTCGCCTCGCCACTGCTCGCGGACGCGGACGTGGTGCCCCGAGCGTCGTAGCAGGCCCGCCCAACGCAGGGCCGTGACGCGGTTGCCATGACGCGACCCTTTCGGAGCGGGCGTCACGATCCCGATCTTCAAAGCGCGCAATGCAGGCGACTCCTGAGGATCGAACGGTCTGGATCCCGACCTTCCATGCGCCGAGGATAGTCGGCGTGCCCGACCGGCGCAAGCGCCGACCGAAGCCGTCGCGTCCGACGGGTGCGCCGCCGGCGCCGCGGGCCGGTGGCGTGCGATTCGGTTGACAATTGTCGCGCGGCACTCGACACTGGCGATCCGCTTGGTGCCACACTCGGACTTTCGATCGAACGAAAGGGACTCCCATGATTCGCGACCACGGCCGTACCGGTTTCGTCACCGAGCCGCGTGCAACCCGTTCGAGCGGCCTTGCCGGCCGCGCTCTCTTCGCTCTTGTCACAGCGATCACGCTCGGGTTCTTTGCTCTCGATACGTCGGCGCAAGAGAAAAGCGTTCGACCGGGAATCAACGACAGCTTCGAGGATGCCGAGGTCGAGCGCTTCATCGAGCGCTTCGAACGCAACGGCCGCGAGATCTACGACCGTCGGTTCGATATTCTGAACGCGCTCGAGCTGAAGCCCGGAGTGGCCGTCGCGGACATCGGGGCGGGCACGGGCTTCTTCGCCAAGATGTTTTCCGAGAAGGTCGGCGAGAAGGGAAAAGTCTACGCGGTCGAGATCGAGCAGAACTTCTTGGACCACATCGACGAGATGGCCGAGAAGGCCGGAATCGAGAACATCGTCACGGTGCTCGGTGAGCCGCGAACGCCCAAACTCGAGCCGAACTCCGTCGACGTCGTGTTCATCTGCGACACGTACCATCACTTCGAGTATCCGTTCGACATGCTGCGCGTGATCCACGCTGCGCTGCGTGAAGGAGGGCGTCTCGTGATCGTCGACTTCGAACGTGTCAAAGGGGTCACGTCGGACTTCTCGATCGGGCACGTGCGTTGTGGAAAGGGGACCGTGACGGACGAGGTCAAGGACTCCGGATTCACGTTCGAGCGTGAGTACCCGTTTATGAAGGAACAGTACCTCATCACGTTCCGGAAGCGGCCGCACACGTTCGATGACTGATTCGCGCGGGCTGCCGCGTCACGTCGGGTTGCGCACCGCGACGGCACTCGTCGTCGCGAACATCATCGGCGCCGGAATCTTCACGACGACGGGCTTCCAGGCCGCGGATCTCGGTCATCCGGGGATCATCTTCGCGCTGTGGATCGTCGGCGGGTTGCTCGCGCTGGCGGGGGCACTCTGCTACGGCGAACTCGGAGCCGCGCTCCCGCGGGCGGGCGCCGAGTACGCGTATTTGCGCGAAACCTATGGACCGACGCTCGGGTTCATGAGCGCGTTCGTGTCGCTCGTGGCGGGATTCGCGGCGCCCGTCGCCGCGGCGCTCGAGTCGTTCGTGCTTTACGCAGCCGCGCTGGTTCCCGGGTTCGATCCGGAGGCGACGTTCGCGGGGCTTCGCCTTGCGGATCTCGCGGCGGTCGCGCTGGCTTGGTTGCTCATCGCCGTGCATGCGCGCGGGGGAAGCCGCAGTACGAGCTTCAACGACCTGCTGACGCTCCTCAAGGTGTGCGGCATCGCCGGGATCGTGTTGCTCGGCTTTGCGATCGGCAACGGAACGCCGGGCGGCCTGACGACGGTGTCGCCGACCTATGCATCGCTCTCGGCCGTCGACGGCCTCGCCGCCTGCGCGACGTCGCTCGTCTTCGTGATGTTCTGCTACTCGGGCTGGAACGCCGCCGCGTACATGGCGAGCGAGATGCGCGACCCCGAACGCGACCTGCCACGGTCGCTCGTGGCGGGGACCGCGATCGTGATCGTCCTCTACCTCGGTCTGAACGCGGTGTTCTTCCACGGGGCGGGAGTCGAGGGGTTGGCCGGTCACGTCGATGTGGGCGTCGTTGCCGCGCGTGGGCTGTTCGGTCCGCTCGGAGTGAGCCTCGTCACCGTCGTTCTTTGCGTCTCGATCCTCGCGTCGGCGTCGGCGATGACGCTCGCCGGCCCGCGCGTCACGTGGGCCTTCGGGCGCGACGTACCTCGCCTCGCGGGCCTAGCGCGAACGTCTTCGAAGAGCGGCGCCCCCACCACCGCGCTCGTCGTACAAGGGATCGTGACGACGATCCTGATCGTGTCGGGGCGCGTCGATCAGATCCAGCAGTACTCGGGCTTCACGCTGAGCCTGTTCGCGAGTCTGGCGGTGTCGTGCGTGATCGTCCTGCGCGTGCGTCGTCCCGAAATGCCGCGACCGTTCCGTACCCCGGGCTACCCGTTCACGCCGATCGCATTCCTCGTCGTCGCGGGATGGATGATGGCATGGGCGTTCCTCGGTCGGCCCGTCGAATCCATCGCGGCCTGTGCGACGGCGGCGATCGGCGCGATCCTCTGCCGATGGGTCGCACCACGTTCCCGCAGCTAGCATTCGTTCGATGCACCATTGCGTCCCGATCCCGAGGGCTGATAGTCTCGGGGCGTCTTCGAACGAACCCGGATGGAGGGGACCTCATGCGTAATCACCCAAGCTCGTCGCGACGGTCGGCACGTGTCGTCGTCGCCGCGATGGCGTTTCTCGCATTGGCGCTTGCGAATAGCCGTGCGCAGGGGGAAGACCCGTCGAAGCCGAGCGCTTCGCCCGCCGAACGGAAACTGACCCGGGCCGACATTCACGAGATGCGTCCGACCGACCTCTTGAGTGGGTCGTTCGTGTTGCCGTTCGCGGCGCACGTGACGGACCCGGGGGAGTTCGGGCTTCCGTTCGAGCTCGTCCGGTTTCCGAATCGCGGAGGCTCGTCGCTCGCGGGTTGGTTCCTCGACCACAAGGGTACGGATCGCACGATCCTCGTGTGCATGGGCAACACCGGCAACATGTCGTACATGTTGTTCTACGCGAGGATGCTCTACGAAGCCGGCTTCGACGTCCTGCTCTTCGACTACCAAGGGTTCGGTGCGAGCGACGGCGTCGCCTCCGTGTTGTCGATCGCGGGGGACGCCGAGGCGGCGTGGCGGTACTTGCGAGAGACGCGGAAGCTCGAGCCGGACTCGATCGGTGTGCTCGGGATCTCGCTCGGATCGGTGCTCGCGCTCATGGTCGCTTCTCGCGAGGGGGAGACGCCGCGAGCGGTCGTCGTCGAGGACGTCTTCCGTCCGGCCGATTTCCTCGACCAGCTCCGCGCGATGGTGAAGGAGAACTTCGCGCTGCGGGCCGGGCTCATGATGGCGGAGCGGACCGTTCTTCCTGCGATCGATCCGATGGAGAATCTCGCCAAGATCGACTGTCCGACATTGCTCGTCCACGGCGAAGAGGACTGGCTGCTTCCTCCGGCCGGCACGATCGGGTGCGCTTCCGCCGCTGCGGGGCCAGCCCGCGTCTGGCTCGTTCCCGAAGTCGGACATGCACCGGAGACGCTCGTGGCGGTCGATCGTGAGTACGAGCATCAGCTCACGAGCTTCTTCGCGGAGGCGTTCTCGGACGATCCCGTGGAGGTCGTCGGATGCTCGTTCGATGTGCCCTCGGCCAAGGTGAATGTCGAGGAGGGAGGCAAGCAGACCGTTGGCGCCGACGTCGTCGTCGAGGTCGATCGTCCGAAGCCGCGTCGGCCCGTGCTCGTGACGCTGTCGAACGAGGCGGGGCGAACCGCTCACCTGCGGATCTACACGGACGCGCCGGTCGCGACCCGAACGATCCGTCTCGACTTCTTTCCGTCTCGCGCGGATGCGATCGAGTACGGACACGTCACGGACCAGGGCGACGGGACGTGGGTCGAAGACCTGTCCGACTACGCCCGCGACTATCGCGCGTGGCGAGCCGCCGAGAGGTCGGTCTTGCGAGATGGACTGACGCTGAACGTCCGGTTCATCCCGATCGGGGGAGCGTTCGCGAGGGTGCGAGAGTCGTCTCCCGAGTACTGGGAACAGCTGCGTGAGCAGCTTCCCGACCCCGCGAGCGTCGACGAGCGTGTACGGCCGCACTGGGCCGAAATCCTGGCCCAGGTGGCTTTGGGGCTCCCCGACGAGGCGCAGCGGATCGCTGCCGCCCGCCGCGTGCTCGATTACCTCCCGGCCGATCCGCTTCGCCACTACACACTCGGGAACGCGAAGCTGGGGGTGGGCTTCGAAGACCGCGCCGTGGCGTTCAGTTGCCGCGTCGTGGCCCACGAGGCTGCACAGGAGGGCGATATCGAGGAGGCTCGTCGTTGCTTGGGGCTCTACCTCGACCTCTTGCCCCTGCGAATCGAACCCGGCATCGATCGAGCCGGCGTTTCGGCGATCGAAGGAGTCGACGACTTCGACTTCTGAAGTTTCGTGACCCGAGACAGGGGCGGGATCGCGCTGGCGGTGAGGAGAGACGGGGGAGGGAATTGCACGGTCCCCGACGACCTGCTGCCGGGCAGGGGTGAGGGAGAATCGCCGGGAACCGCACAGGTGGATTCTCGACCGGTTCGACCCCTGTCTTGAACCGTGATCCGCCGCTTGGAGGTGTCCCCGACGGCAAATGCAAGTGCGCGTAGCGTGAGCGGTTCCGAGGTTTTTTGAGAAATGGTCGTTGTGAGGACCATTTGCGTGGCGGGAGTTGCCCCACGGAGCGAACACGGGGACCCGAGCGTGCTCGGGCCCCCGAGGGAGCGAATCGGATCGTGCTTGCGAAAGGGAACGGCGACGTCGGTCAGACCGACGCCGCCGGGGGAGTCACTTAGGGAAGAACGTGGTCGAGGTCACCATCCGGCACCTCGAAGCCGTCGATGTCGCCATCGATGTACAGCGCGTCACCGGCCGAGAAGTCCGTGCCCGTGATGAACTGGCTGAAGACGCCGAGGAGCGGCGCGGTCAGGTTGTTGACCGGGTTCCCCGAACCATCGAGGACGCGGCCACCCGTGGCGATCGCCCAACCGGTTTCGACCGGCGCGCGGCCGAGCTCTTCTTCGTCACCACCGAGGCGCGTGACGATCTGCGAGATCTCGGACAGGGCACCCGTCCACCAGCAACGGATGAACTGCGTGCGCGAGTAGACCGTCTCGATGTTGTTGTAGAACAACCAGCGGACTTCCGCGTCGTAGCGGCCACCGGCCGTCGTCACGAGCGTGAGGCGGTTGCCGAAGTTACCGCGCTCTTCGAAGAACGACGGGATCAGCACCGACTCCGGCAGGTACGAGTACTCCGAGTTGTCGAAGTCGAGCGCGCCGTCGCCATCGTTGTCCGTCTCGGTGAGCGTGCACTCGGTTTCCGAGTTCTCGGCGTTGATGCCGTACGGCGTGTACTGCCACATGACGTTCAGGTCGGCGTCGGCCATGATGCTCGTGCCGATGAGGTGTTCGAAGACGACCGGCTCCCACGTCGAGGGATCGACGGCCACGACGACCAGGAAGCCTTCACCCATTTCCGGGTTGTGCTGGTCGGCGATGACGCAGAGCGTGTCGCCCGGCGTCAGGAACTCGTAGCGGTCGAACTCGCGCCAGTCGGCGCCGTCGATGTAGATGTAGTGCGCGACGATGTCACCGCGCTTGTAGTCGGTCGTCGGGCAGTAGCTTTCGTCCGTGTTCGTGTTCGTGACGCAGATCACGGAACCGGTGCCGCCGTCGGCGTAGTAGTGCGGGAAGAACAGACCCGACGACTTACGAGGTCCTTCGACAGCGAACGCGCTCGCGGACAGCAACAGAGCCGCGAGCAGCGACAAGGTGAGCATGCGCTTCATGGATTGTCTCCTCCTGAGGGAAGCGAGTCCGCGAGGGTCTCGCGGGCCTGCGAGCTCTCGTCGGGTTTCCTGGGCCTGACCTCCTCGACGTTCGAAGCGGTCGCCCGACGCCTCCTATGGCAATTGCCGCACCGAATCCGTGAAGCTCTTGGAAAACCCGTCGAGCGCGTCTTGGAACGAGCTGACGGATGCGAAACGCGAATGCAAACGGATTTCGAGGCCTCTCGCGTCGTGTTTTCGAGACAAAACGTCGCGAGCGGGGACCCGAGGGGCGCCGTTTCGCTTCCCCCATGCAGGATCGTGAGTTACACTTGCGAACCCCTTCGATTTTCAGCCAGGAGAGCCCCATGAGTGTCCATCGGATGCACCATCTCGCGCCTCGGCCGCGCGGCGAGAGATCGGCTCCGTCACGCGTCGCCGTGCGGGCCGCCATGCGGGCCTCGGGATGGGCTGTCGGTGCGGTGCTGGTGCTGCTCACATCGGTCGGGTGCGGGGGGGCTTCGGACCCCGAACCGAGCGAACTCGAGACCCGCTTCCACGTCGAAGACCCGAACGCCGGCGAGCCGGTCGTCAACACGGCGTTTTCGTTCGGTCTCGAGAATCTCGACCTCGAGATTCAAGGCGTCCTTCGGGATCTCGAGGAACGCTTCGAGCATCGCGATCTGCCGGGAATCCTGGCGTTCTACACCGACGACTTTCGTGGTTCGTTCCCAGAAGCCGATTCCCTCGTGGCGGTCGACGGGGAGCACGCCGAGGCCGACAGCGGCGTCTGCGAGCGCTGGATCGATGGCAAGGAGGCGTTCGGCGCGGCGCTGTCGAGCTACTTCGACCGCTTCGACATCGTCTTCGAGTCGTTCTTCAAGAACAAGGTGTACTACGAGGGGCGCGCCTTCGAGCGGCGGGTCGACGCGAAGATGCGGCAAGACCTTCGCGGGATCCGCAAGGACGGGGCGATCCACCAAGAGTTCGCGTATTGGAAGTGCTCGTTCGTGAAGGTCGGCGAGTCGTGGAAGATCGATCGCGCGTTCATGATCGAGCGGCACCAGTCCGCCGCGCCACGCTCGAAGTTCACCGACGTGACGACCGCGGCGGGGCTCTTCGTCGCCGAGCCGCCCGAGCTCGCGATCAACGGCATGCGGAACCTGGCCGTCGAGGGGTTCCTTTCGAACTACGACTACGGCGGCGTGAACGTCTACGACGTCGACGGCGACGGGCACCTCGACATCTTCATGCCGAATGCCTTTGCATCGTTCGCGCTGTTCATGAACCGCGGCGACGGGACGTTTCGCGACGAGGCGAAGGCTCGCGGGCTCGACATTGCGGGTTCGGCTCGCGGCGCGGTGTTCGGCGACGTCGACAACGATGGCGATGCCGACCTGTACGTCTGTCGGGGCGACTCGCATCACCTGAAGATCGATCAGCGTGGCAACGCATTCTTCGAGAATCTGGGCGGGGGCAAGTTCCGCGAGCGAACGGCGGAGGCAGGCCTCGCGTACGACGGTGTCTCGATGACGCCGGTGTTCTTCGATTACGACGCGGACGGCGACCTCGACCTGCTCGTCGTGAACTACGGTGACGAGATCGTCCATCACCCGTTCGCGGCCGAGAACGGACAGCGGAACCTGCTGTACCGCAACGACGGATCGGGCAAGTTCACGGAGGTCGGTGAAGAGGCCGGTCTCACGGAGACGTTCTGGAGCTACGCCGCTGCGGTCTGCGATTGGAACGACGACAACCTTCCCGATCTCTACATCGCGAACGATTATGGTCGAAATCACTTCTACGTCAACGCGGGAGAAGGCCGGTTCGTCGAACGTGCCGAGGAACTCGGCGTCGAGGACGTCGGGAACGGAATGGGGGCGGCGTTCGTCGACTGGAACGACGACGGGGCCTGGGATCTCTACGTCACGAACATGCAATCGGGAACCGGCCGGCGCGTGCTCGCGGCGACCGAGGAGATCACGAAGAAGGAAGATCGCGAACGACTCAAGAAGCTCACGCTCGGGAACACGTTCTTCGAAGGACGGCCGGGCGACCTCGAAGGCAAGGACGCGTTTTCGTCGCGCGCGATCGAGCTCGGGATCGCCGACACCGGATGGGGCTGGCACGGCGACTTCCTCGACTACGACGCGGACGGCGACCGTGATCTGATCGTCGTCAACGGATACTATTCCGCGCTCGGCAAGGTCGATTGCTGAACGTTCTACTGGCGCCAGGTCCTGGAGCCTTGTCTTGCGGATGTGAGCCTCGTCGACAAGCATCGATCGTGTCTCGTCGAGGACAGCGGCAAAGCGTTTCTTTCCGGGCAGGTCGATCGCGGTGAGAACGTGGAGTACACCGACCATCGCGTGGCGTTCACGCTCGCCAGCAACGGGTCGGTGTCCCTGAACGGATTCGAGCGGAACCTGCTCTTCGAGAATCGTGGCGGTTCGTTCGAGTCGCTCGACGCGCTGTCGGGTCTCGATTCGAACATCGACGCACGCAGCTTCGCGTTCGGTGATCTCGACGGTGACGGCGACCTCGACATCGTCGTGAAGAACCTGCACCGCAAGTTGCTCGAGTGCTTCCGCAACGACGCCTCGGGCGGCCGGCGCGGCATCTACGTGAAGTGCCGCGGCGTCGCTTCGAACCGCGACGGGATCGGGTGCCGATTGGTCGCGATCGGGAAGGACGGTCGGCGGCAGATGGCCGAGATTCGATCCGCGTCGGGTTTCCAGTCGCAGTCCCCGAACGAGGCGTACTTCGGGTTCGGCGAGGCCGAGCGAGTCGCCGCGATCGAGGTGCGATGGCCGTCCGGCGCGACCCAGCGCTTCGAGGATCTCGAGAACGGTCGCCGCTATCTGATCGACGAAGAGACCGGAATCGTCGAACGCGCAGATGCGAAAGCGTCCGACTCGAAGGCTCTCGCGGGCGATTCTCGCGAAGACATCGTGCGCGACACGATCTTCGCGAAGCCGCGTGAAGCCGTCGACCTCCAGACGGGCACGTTCGATACGAACGAAGTCTTCCAGTCGCCGACGCTCGTGTGCTTCACGACGACGTGGTCGTCGTCGCTCGAGCAGGACCTCGCCGAACTCGATCGAATTCGTAGCGAGATCGAAGGGCTGCGCGTGATCGTGTTCTTCGTGCGCATCGACGGCGCGAAGACGGACCCGACTCGATTCCGCTCGACGGCAGATCGGGGGTTCTTGGTCTCGTCGTGCAAGACCGATCTCTCGTCCCTCTACGCGCAGCAGTCGAGCGTCCTGTTCCCGTCGACGTTCTTCGTCAACGACGGAACCATCGAGCTCGACATCGTGGGGCCGATCTCGGCCGAGCGCACTGCCCGCGCGATCCGCGACCAGATCGCTCGATAACGGGAAACTCGATCCCGCGGTGAGCGCCGCGACTCCGGCCGGGTCTCCCACGTTCGATCCCGCGACTTCCGGTCGTGACGCACGACCCGAGAGCCGTGGATCGACGACCGACCGACCGCCGCGAGCGTCGACCGTACCCCGGCCCGCGCGGACCGACCGTGCGTGATTCGAAGACCGTCCCGCGCCGCGCCTCGAGAGCGCGGCGCGCGATGCCGCAACGACCGGGAGATCCCGCGTCTCGCCACGACTCGATCGGACGAAGTACCGCTACCACGGCGGTACCGTCCGAATCCTGATCGAACCGGCATCGCATGGACATCGATCCCGCACCCCGGCCGCGGCCTGTGGATCGACGCTCGCGGCCTTGCCGGCGCCGGCGCGGCCCGACCGTCGATCGACGAGGGCCTGGCCGCGATCAGGGACGACTCGTGACGACCTTGTCGCGGGGCTCTTCGACCACGATTCGTTGCCGCGGATCGACGTTCGTGAGGATCGTCTCGGTACCGCTGACGGGCCACACCACGCGGATCTTGTGGATCGTGGAGAGGCCGCGCGTTCCGAGTCCGAAGTGGAGGAGCGGCTCGTTCTGCGACTGGTAGTTGTTCGCCGCGCGATGCTCTCGCATCTGCGTGACGCCGCCGGCTTGTGCCGTGACGTAGACGCGAGCGCCGAGGCCCGAGTGGTTCGAGCGGTGTCCGCGTAGCTTCAGCTGGATCCAGTCGAGGTCGTTGCCGCCGTCGTTGCGGTAGAGCACGGGGGTCGAGGCGTTGTTGGCGATCAGCAGATCGAGGTCGCCGTCGTTGTCGTAGTCGAGCGTGAGGAATCCCTTGCCCGATCGGTTGTCGGTGACGCCGACGGCCTCGGCAACTTCGGTCATGACGCCGGTTCCGTCGTTGTTCCAAATGCGGACGGGATCTTCGTGGAATTGATCGTCGTAGGGGATGGAGAAGACCACGCCGTTGGTCATGCCGAGGTCGAGGTCGCCGTCGTTGTCGTAGTCGAAGAACGAAGCTCCCCAGCCCCAGCCGCCGTCGCGCACGCCGCAGACGTCGGTGTCGTCCTGGAAGTCGCCGTTGCCGATGTTGCGGTACAGACGATTGCCGGTGCTTCCCCAGTTGCAGGGCGCGGTCTCGCACGTCATCTCCGGATCGAAGATCGACGTGACGAACCAGTCGAGGTCGCCGTCGTTGTCGATGTCACCGAGCGTCGATCCCATGCCGTTCTCGTCGGTTCCGACGTGCGCGACCTTGGTCTGGTCGCGGAGCTGGCCGGCGCCGAGCGATCGATAGAAACGACTCGTGCCGAAGTCGGCGGCGACGAGGAGGTCTTGCCAGCCATCGAGGTCGACGTCGGCGAAGCTCGCCGAGAAGCCGAACATGTTGCGCAGGTCGATCGTCGCACCCGCGGAGTCTTCGATGAAGTAGCCGCCGCCCGCGTTGCGGTAGATGTAGTTCTTGTGGAACGTGCCGCTCTGCCACGCGGTCGTCATCAGGTCGATGTGACCGTCGCGGTCGTAGTCGCCGAACGTCGCGCTCGTGCAGTGGTGCGTGCTGTCCGGGATGTACGCGCGTGCGCCGCGGCTCTCCTCGACGAAGAGGCCGCCGTAGTTCACGAAGAACACGTTGCGGCTGTCGGGATACGTCGTCAGCAGGTAGAGGTCGAGGTCGCCGTCGTTGTCGATGTCGCCCACCGCGCAACCCGTGGCGTAGCCGTCGTAGTCGAGGCCTACTTGCGGCGCGACGTCGGTGAAGGTGCCGTCGCCGTTGTTGCGGAACATCATGCACGGCGCCTCCAGGCGCGTCATGAAGATGTCGCACCAGCCGTCGCGGTTGAAGTCGAACGCGACGGCGCCGGCGGACATGATCAGCATCTCGAGGTCGGCGCGCTGGACGTGATCGGGAGCGATGCCGTCCCAGTGCTCGACTTCGAGCCCGGCCTGGCTCGTGACGTCGGTGAAGGCGACTTGACCGTGGGCCGCGGTGCACGTGAGGAGTGTCGCGAACGCAGGCACGACGATCCGTGCGAGCGCGCGCTCGAGCGTGGTAAGCATGTCTTCCTCCTGAGATCTCCGGAATCTCACCGATCGACGCTTCTCCGAAATACCCGCGTCGACGCGGGCGTCCATCCTAGCGATCTGCGATGAAACATCAAGATGCCGACCGGGTTCGGGCGCGGAATCCGCGCGGCACCTGGAAGGATCGGTGGGCCAGGTGCTAGGCTCGCGCCGGTCGATGCGGCCTTCGGGGCCGCGAACGAGACCACGACATGGCAGGACGAGCGAGAAGGAGTCGACAATCATGGTCGTCGAGGCAGCTCTGGTGGCTGCGGGGGTTTACCTGGCGGTGGGCGTGCTCTTCGCCGTCGCATTCTGGATCGTGGGGGCGCGGAAAGCCGACCCCGCCGTCGCGGGATCGTCGCCGGGCTTCTACGTGCTCGTGATCCCCGGCAGTATCGCGCTCTGGCCGTTTCTCGCGGTTCGCTGGAGAGAGGCGAGACATCGCGCTCCGATCGACGCGGGGGGCGCTTCATGATCCGGCCGCTCCGGCGAGCGCACTTTCGCGTTTGGTGCGTGCTCGCGCTCGTGTTACCCGTCGCGTTCGCCGCGGCGTATCGGGCGATTCCTCGGACCGTGACGAGTCCGCTGCCCGTACGCGCGATGCCCGAAGCGCGCGGCCCCGTCGTGGCGACGATCGATCGTCCCGCGGCGCTCTATCGACTGCGCGGTTCGGCCGAAGTCGGCTATCAGCTCGAAGTCGTACTCAAGCGTCCGTTGCGTTCGGCGCGCGTCGTCGTTCGCGCGGCCGCAAACGCAGACGACGGGGACGCCGTCGATCGCGACGCGATCTTGGGAACCCTCGACGCTCGTGGCCTCACGCGGATCGACATCGGGCGTGAACGGCTCGATCGCTTCGTGTTGAGCGATGCGATTCGCGGCGACATCGTCGATACGCTCGACTTTGGTTCGACTTCGGAAGAAGGGAGCCGTCCTTGAGCGTCCACTACCGAGCCGTGCAATGGAATCGGCAGAAGCGGATCTACGACGCATGTATCGTGGGCGGGATCGTGGCCTTTCTTGCGGTGTTCGTCCTCGCGCATCGCGCGCTCCATCCGGAAGCGACGACCGAGACGGTCCTCATCCGCGGCACGGCGACGCTCGCGCTCGTGATGTTGCACGGCATCCTCGCGATCGGTCCGCTTGCACGGATCGACCGTCGTTTCCTGCCTTTTCTCTACAACCGGCGGCATCTCGGAGTGGCGATGTTTCTCGTCGCAGCCGTGCATGGCGTCTTGTCGATCTTGCAGTTCCACTCGCTCGGCGACGAGTTTCCGCTCGTGTCGCTGTTCACGTCGAACACGCAGTACACGTCGCTCGCGGACTTCCCGTTTCAGCCGCTCGGCTTCTTCGCCCTCGTGATCCTGTTCTTCATGGCGGCGACGAGTCACGACTTCTGGCTCGCGAACCTCTCACCGCGCGTCTGGAAGACGCTACACATGTTCGTCTACCTCGCGTACGCGCTCGTCGTGATGCACGTGATGCTCGGCGCCGCGCAGCGCGACTCGTCGCCTTGGCTCGTCGGGCCGCTCGCGGCCGCGATGCTGGGACTCGTCGTGCTGCACGTGGCGGCCGGACGTCGCGAAACGCGATTCGACGCCGGATCGCCCTCAGAGACGCCGGATGAGGGGTTTGTCGATCTCTGCGCGATCGACGACATTCCGGAGGATCGTGCCGTTACGGCGTGCCTCGGCGACGAGCGGATCGCGGTGTTCCGTTACGACGGGAAGATCTCGGCGATCTCGAACGTGTGTCGCCATCAGAACGGTCCGCTCGGCGAAGGCAAGGTGATCGACGGATGCGTGACGTGTCCGTGGCACGGCTTCCAATACCTGCCCGCGGAAGGGCGCGCGCCCGAACCGTTCACCGAAAAGCTCGAGACGTACGACGTGCGCATCGACGGAGATCGCGTGCTCGTGAATCCGACGCCGCACCCGGAGGGCACGGCGCGTCCGCCCGCCGTGATCCGAGAGCGTGACGTACCCGAGGAGCGATCATGAGTGTCTATCGAACGCGTGAGAGTGAGTTCTACGTCGGCTACCACGAGAAGGCCCCGCCCGCGACGGGCCGATTCGTGCGTGTCGTCGTCGGAGTGATCGCGGTGGCGTGTGTCGTCGTCCCGCTGGGTTTCACGGCCGCGCAGCGCCCGTTCTCCACCGCGACGTTCGAATTCGGGTCGTTGCGCGAGTTGAGCGGGTTCGTAACGCGCGATCCCGTGCCGATGCTCCGCGTCGTCGTCGGCTACGCGCAGGGCGAGGCCGTGGTCGTGTCGCTGCCGCTGCTCGCGCCGGGGAAGTTCGGGGGAGCTCGCGTTCTCGACGCGATCGAGAAGATGATCGATCCATCGATTCCCCCAGTACTCTCGCAAGAGGTCGCGACGCTCGAGGTCACGCTGCGGGGAACGCTCGTCTATCACGACGGAAAAACCCTCTTCGAGCTGAGCGAGGGGGAAGAGACGCCGGTGTCCGTCGACGTGTTGGCGGAAGGCGCGCTGCCGAAGGTGAAGGTCGAGTCGCTTGGTCGAACGACGTTGCGTGGCGAGATCGTCGACTCGAAGTGCTACTTCGGCGTGATGAAGCCCGGTCTCGGCAAGCCGCATCGCTCGTGCGCCATCCGTTGCATTTCGGGGGGCATTCCGCCGGTGCTCATGGTGCGCAATGCCGAAGGCGACGCGGACTACATCCTCGTGGTGGGGCCCGAGCGCGAGCCGGTCAACGAGAGGATCCTCGACTACGTCGCGATTCCGGTCGAGGTCGAAGGCGAGCTCGAGCGCTTCGACGACTGGCTCCTGATCCGAACCGACCCCGCGTCGGGGATCACCCCCGTTCGGTAGCAGCGGCACCTGGGGGGCGTGTCGATTCTGTCGTCGTCGTTCTCGCTTTGCGAGGGAAGTCGCGGGTGCCTTCGTCCGCTGCCAAAGAGTGCGCCGTAGAGAGAACCCCTTGCGGAATCCGGAGATACGGGTTAGAAAGGGTCGTTCGGCAGAATGGGACCCGCTTCAGTTCTTCCCCCCGGAGGCTCCATGCATTCCATCGTCCAGACAGGCTCTGTCCAGACTCGTTCCGTCTCCGCGCTGCGGCGCTTCGGAGGCGTCGTAGCGCTCGCGATCGTCGCTTGGGTATCGCCGCACGTCGCGGCGCAAGAGCCGGGTGTTCCCTTGGATCGCGACGACGTGATGCGCGAGGCGATCGCCGCGCTCGGCGTGAGCGACGCGCGATGGATCGAGATCGATCCCGTCACCGAGCTCGACAAGAACCTGATCGTCACCACGTCGGTGGGCGGCGATGAGGTCGTGCTCGATCTGGAGCGGCACTCGCTCCGATCGCCGGCGTTCCGCGTTCTTGTGCAAACGGAGACCGGAGAGATCGTGCCCGGCGACATCCCCGAAGTCCGTACGTATCGCGGTTCGATCGCGGGGCGCTACCGGACCCGCGTCGCCGCTTCGGTGACCCCGGACGGTTCGATCGATGCGGCGATCCGCATCGGCGAGCGCGGGTTTTCGATCGAGCCCGTCTCGAGC
>JAUIME010000621.1 GCA_030433195.1 bacterium | reverse complement strand
ACCGTCGCGGTGCGGATGCCCGCGAGGATCACGGGCGCGGCCAACGGCAGCTCGACGGCGCGCAACACCTGCCCCGGCGTCATGCCGATCCCGCGCGCGGCCTCGGTCACCGCCGGGTCGACCTCGCGGATCCCCGTGATCGTACCGTCGAGGATCGGGTAGACGCTGTAGACCGTCAACGCGATCAGCGCCGGCAAGAAGCCGAAACCCACGAGCGGAACGAGGAGCGCGAGCATCGCGAGCCCCGGAACGGTCTGCAAGACTCCCGCGGTCGTCACGACGGGCCACCGCACACGTTCACGCTTGGCGAGCAGCACCGCGGCGGGCACCGTGATCGTGATCCCGATGCCGAGCGCGAGCATCGACAGCGTGAGGTGCGCGCCCAGGTATTCGGGAAGCTTCTCGAGTTGTCGTTGGAAGTTCTCGCTCATCCCGCGATCGCTCCTCCGCCGCCTGTCGACGCGAGCTCCTCGAGCCGATGCGCCTCTCGCAGCGGGGTCTCGACGAGATCGCGCACGAACTCCGACCGCGGATCCGCGATGAGCTCACGGGGAGTGCCGATGCGGAGCAACTCGCCGTCGGCGAGCACCGCCACGCGATCGGCCAGCAGCAGCGCCTCGGCCATGTCGTGCGTCACGAGCACGGTCGTCAGCGACAACGCCTCTCGCAGCGCGCGGAACTCCTCGCGGAGCGCGTCGCGCGTCACGGGGTCGAGCGCCCCGAACGGTTCGTCCATGAGCAACACCGGCGATTCGGCCGCCAGCGCACGCGCGAGTCCGACGCGCTGCTGCTGCCCGCCGGACAGTTCCCGCGGATAGCGATCGCGATACGCCACGGGATCGAGCCGGACGAGCTCGAGCATCGCGTCGACGCGCGCTCGGATGTCGCGACGCGATCGACCGACCAAGCGCAGGACGACCCCGACGTTGCGTGCGACCGTGAAATGCGGAAACAGACCGACTTCCTGAAAGACGTAGCCGATCGTTCGACGTAATTCGGCGGGAGCGCGATCCTTCACCTCGCGCCCATCGACGCGGATCGAACCCGAATCGGGCTCGACGAGGCGATTGATCATCTTGAGCGTCGTCGTCTTGCCGCTTCCCGATCCGCCGACGAGCGCGAGGGTTTCGCCGCGCGAGACGTCCAGATCGAGGGATCGAACGGAAAAGGGACTCCCTGCGTAGGATTTGCAGACGCCACGTAGGGAAATCATGAGAGCCCTTTCGGGGCTTCGAAGCAGCAGGAAACGCACGAAAAAGAAAGATTGTAGAAAACGAGGGTCTCGAACGCCCGGATCCGCGTTTTGCGCACCCGCCGGGCATCTTCGATCATTGGGAGAGAATCCACCGAAACCCGACCCCACGGAGGAGTCTCATGAGTGCTGAATGGACACGACGCTGCTTTCTACGCGGAATCCCGGCCGGTATCGCGACGGCGTGGACGCTGCGTCCTTTCGACGCGCAGGCCGCATCGATGGCCGACACGCCGGGCGATGCCACGCCTGATGGAAACGCGAGCGATCTTCCCGACTCGTTTCCGAGCCAAGATCCAGCGCTCGTATCCGCAGTGGTGGGCGCAAGCCATGGTCGCATCGAGCGCGTACGCGAGCTCGTCACGCGACACCCTTCGCTCGCGAAGGCGGCGTGGGATTGGGGATTCGGCGATTGGGAATCCGCACTCGGGGCCGCGTCGCACGTCGGCAACCGAGCGATCGCCGAGCTGCTGATCGAGCACGGCGCGCGACCCGACCTGTTCACGCATGCGATGTTCGGAAACCTCGAAGTCGTCCAAGCCGCGGTCGAGGCGCAGCCCGGCATCCAATCGATCGCGGGTCCGCACGGCATCACGCTTTTGCAACACGCTCGCGCGGGTCGAGACGCGGCCGCCGAAACCGTCCGATATCTCGAATCCGTCGGCAACGCCGACAACCGCACGACGAGTCTCGAGACGTCCGACGAGGCGAAGGCCGCACTCCACGGACGCTACCGGTTCGGGCGTGGCGACACCCAGTGGTTCCGCGTCTTCGATTCGCGCGGCATGTTGATGTTCGCTCGCGCCGACGGCACGCCACGCGTCTTGCATCGTGTCGAGCCGCACGGCTTCGCGCCCGCCGGAGCCGCGGCCGTTCGCATCCGATTCACGATGGAGGACGATCGCGCGATCGCCGTCACGGTCCACGATCCCGAGCCCGTCGTCACGGCGCGTCGCACCGAAGACTGATCACTCGATGCGTGGCACGACGGCGCGGTGCAACATCTCGCCGTACATCGCGTAGAGTTGGTCGGCCGAGAACCGCTCGTCGCCGCGGGCGAACTCGACCGTGACGATCGGCACTCCGTTCTTGATGCCGACCCACGACCCGAGCGAGCCGTCGCGGCCCCCGAGCTTTCGGACGGGAAGCGCGCACACCTCGGCCATGCCACGCGCGATCGCTTCGGCCGGTCCGTCGTAGTCGATGCAGCGAAGCGGCTGATGCAGGCTCACGACTCGATGCGGCTGGAAGCGGTCGAAGACGGCCTTCAGCGCACGACTCTCGGGTTCCGACAACGGCGCCTCGCCGTGTCCCCTGCGATCGACGAAGTTGTCGGCCGGGAAGTTCCGGTTGAGGTCGACGCCGCGAACATTGGTGCGACGGTGAGCGGCATAGCCATCGGGGTTGGCCACAGGTGTGAGCACGACACGGTGTCCGCCCGTCAGATTGGGCGCGGCCGTGACGGCGTCGACGTAGGCTGCGAGCAGCGGAGTACCGGCCCACTCGTCCCCGTGAATCGTCGCGAGTATCCACACCGTCTCGGCGTCGGGCTCGCCTTCGATCACGACGACTTCGATCGGGCGACCCTCGACCGACGAGCCCACGACTTCACGCCAAACGGTCGGTGGTCCGGCATCACGCGCCTCGGAGAGCCCCGACTCTCGATTCGAATCGACGACTCGCTCGTCTCGCATCTCGTCGTCGGACGCCGTCGAGTGCTCGGGCGACGACGTCGTCCGACAGCCGAACAGTCCCGCCGCCAGCGCAACGCACGCGACCGCCCCGAATACCCGCGCGGATCGAACGCCCGCGCTGCTTGTCCGTCCGCTACCTCGTTCGAATCTTCCGCCTTCGCGGACCGATTCGAGCGCCAGGTTTTCGACAGCGATGTGTTCGACAGTCATGGACCCCTCCCCGTTTCGCGACCGGTCTCGTGACACTCACGACTGGGGAGTACGGTACATCCTCGGAGACGTTCGTCGATCGTCGCCGACGAAGTCGCAAAGGGTGCGTCAGCGACTGCGGACGGGCGCCCGCAGTCGCTTCCGCGCCGACAGGACCGGATCCGTCAGATCTTGAACTTCGACAGCGCATCCGCGGGAACGTCGACCGAGGCCGCATTCCACTGGTCGAACGACACGGTCGTCGTCTGCTCTCGATCGAACGAACGCTCGCCGAACGACAGGGTCGTGGACGTGTGGACTTCGATCGACTCGATCGCGCCGCTCGTCGCGACGACCACGCGCAAGTCACCCGAGCCTTCGGGACTCGAACCGCCACCGCGTCCGCCACGACCCGAGAAGCCGCGAGCCGGCGAGAGCGCCTGGA
>JAUIME010000620.1 GCA_030433195.1 bacterium | reverse complement strand
GCATCGTCCCGCCTTCGTACGCGACCTACGACAAGATCCTCGTCTCCGGCTCCGTCGACTACGTTCTCGACTGCGCGACGGGCGATTGGTCGATGTCGTTCGCGCTCGGTCACGAGTGCGACCTCTTCGAGCACAACAACCTGTTCAGCGCGCGTCCGGGCGTCTTCGGGAACGACGGCCGCACGTACAACTGGGTCGCTCCCGCGGCCGGTTTCGTCGTCGATCCGCTCGTCGCGAACGCGGGTGGCGTGGTCATGAATGAAGGCATCCGCGACAACGACTTCACGATGCCGCTCGACCTCATCTGCAACACCGAGCAGCCGATCGGCCAGGGCCAGTTCGACGCCTTCGCGACCGACTGCCCGTGCAAGGACGGTCCCGCGCTCAACCAGTGGTCGCTGTGCCGCCTGTTCGCAGTCTCGAACTGTGGAACGGTCATCTCGAGCATCCCGAACGACGTCTGGGACCAGTTCCTCTCCAAGGGCATCGGCTTCTGGACCGACCCGAGCGTCTACCCGGGCCGCGAAACGCTCCACCTGCAGCAGGGCTTCTTCGACTACCAGGACGGCTGCGGCACGCCGCTCAACCGCTACTACATGAAGGGCGTCCACACGCAGAACGGTTGGCCGACCTTCCGCTTCGTCGGAACGACTCTGACGCCCGTGTCGAGCCGATTCATCGATCTCGGCAGTGCGATCCCGCTTTCGGCGATGCCGTTCACGCCGGCCGTCGGCCGTCGCTACCTGTCGGACCGCATGATCGCCGTCAACGTCGAGTAGATCAGCGACCCAAGCCGAACGAGTACTGAGTGTCTCCCACGAGGGGCATCGACCACGCGGTCGATGCCCCTCGTTCACGTTGCGGGTTCCGGACCCTCGCTCGCGGGATTCCGGTTGTTTTCGACGTTCGTTCCGCGTTCTCGAAGGCGTGAATCGCTGCGTCGCGAGGGCGCGGCGAAGTCCAGGTCGGAGCCGGATCGAAGGGAGCGGTCAGATGAAGGAGAACGTCGCAAGGGAAGCCATCCTCGCGGTCGTGGGCGTCGCGTGTGCGATCGTCGCAGGACTCGGGTTCGCGTGCTCGGGGGCGTTCGCGCAGTGCCGTCTCGCGGAGCTCGAGATCCCATCGCCACCTGGTTTCGGTATCGACGTGGCGATCTCGAACGGCAGGGCGGCCGTGTCGTTTCCCGGCGACTTCGTCGACGTGTACCGTCTCGACCGCTCGACTTGGGTACACGAGGCCCGTATCACGGGTCCGGCCGACGTCCGGTTCGGAGCGTCGGTCGCGCTGTTCGGTAGTTGGCTCGGAGTCGGAGCTCCGGGGGTGGATGACGGGCGCGGCAAGGTCTATTTGTACGAGCGTGAGGGGGACCGTTGGTTGCACCGCGAGACGTTGGTTTCGCCGCGTCCGATCACCAATCGCCAGTTCGGGCTCGCCCTGGAGGCGAGCGAGAATCGGATCGCGATCCTCGAGGTGTCGGGGAGCGCACTCATGGACCTACACGTCTTCGTCCGCGTCACCCACGATCTCTGGGCGTTCGATTCGACGATACGGCGCGTGCCGCTCCGCTACGGCCAACCGAACGGGACGATTTCGGCCGACGGTCGATCGGTCGCGTTCGCTCGTGTGTGGACGATTCAGGGGCCTTACGAGACGAGAATCTACGAGCGGCAAGGGGAGTCGTGGATCGAGACTACGAAGACGTGGCCGTCGCGGTCTCGTTCGACGATCGGTTGCGAGCGTGGGATCTCGCTGCGGACGACTGTGCGCTGCGATGCCGCGACGGTTCGGTGAACGCCGCCGAGCGGGTCGCCGACACGTTGTTCCTGAACGGGGAGGTCGGAGATGTGCGCCGTGAGATCTCGATCGGGATCGACGATCCCTGGCTGCTGTGGATGCTTCGTCCGCCTGCGGGTGGCGTGGGGCGTTTCGTGGTGCATGCGAATCTCGGGGCACCCGGGTCGAGCGATCCGGTGTCGTTGCCGGATCGCGTAGGACTCGCGTGCTTCACGCCGCTCCTCACCGCGGACGCTTCGCCGGTGGCGGTTTGGAACGGGATCGGTCGTGAGGATCGCTTCGGCGCGAGCCGCTACTTCGACGGTACGTCGATTCCGGATCCCGCTCCCGCGCCGGCCTTCTTGCTGCAGCTCGATCAGGGCGACGCCGTGAACCTGCCGGTCGGGACCGAACTCACGTTGCAGGGAGTCCTCGAGGATCCGGCCGCCGTATCGACGAGAGGATTCGCAGCGACGAACGCGATCGTCGTTCGCGTCGAATAGCGCGAAGCGTTTCGTAGGAAGGCGACCGAGGCGACGTCGTCGCCGCCCCGGTCCGTTGTCGGCGGTCAGTCGGTGAAGACCGACCAGTGTGCGATCAGTCGAAGTTGCATCGCCGAGAGCTGCGTTCGCGCGATCGGCGAGAGGCTGCCGGAATAGCGTGCTTCGAAGAGCTGAGTCGTCGCGAGGCCGAGCCAGGGCTCGTTGTTGACGGTCGCTCCGTACATCAGCAACGGTTGCCAAGTGAGCGTCGACGGATTCACCCAGCATCCCGTCATGCTCGGGTCGTTCTCGATCGAGACGCTCCACGTCGACGACACGTCGGCTTGCTTCACGAGAGCTCGCAAGAACGCGAGCATCTCGGCATCCTCGACGATTCCCGTCACGGGATCGAACCGGATCGCATGCCCGTTCGGTCCGACATCCACGTCCGACCAACTCCCGGGAATCGCCTGCCCGAGCTTCGTCGCGACTTCGTCCTGCATGCAGGTACGAAACAGCGGAAGCTGTTCGATCCGGTGCGCTTCGGTTCCGAGTCCCGAACAGTCGAACCCGAAGCTCACACAGAAGTTCTTGAGACTTGCCACGTCATCCCACCTTCTCCTCCCACGCCCCCGTTCCTAGAGAATCGGCAGCACCGAGCCGCATGATGCAATTCCTTCAGATGTCCAAGCTGCGTGCACAACGGAAGCCGATGATCAGGTCGTCGAACTCGCCGGTCGTCCAAGTGAGGTTGGCTTCCAGCCCTTGGCGGGCGGGTGCATCCGTTGCCCAATTGAAGCCCTTCGCGATGCGCGAATAGCGCTCGGGAACGACTCGTCCCATCGACCGGATGATGGGGATCGACTCCGTCCACTCGCTCACGCTCCCGACCATGTCGAAGGCCCCTGATGGACTGACGTCTTTGGGGAAGGAGCCGCGAGCCCTTGCATAGTTGCTGTAGAGCTCGAGCCATTCTTCACGGTCGTTCGGTCGACGCTTGGAGGGATTCAAACCCACTCCAGCGAGCTGTTCGAGACTGTCACGGGGCATGTCGCCCGGAAGCGTCTCACGCGAGGCGAGTGCCGCGAGCTCCCACTCGAGAAACGTTGGCAGTCGCTTGCCGCACCATTCGGCGTAGGCACGCGCGTGTTCGAACTCGACTCCGGCAACGGGGTAGTCGTCCCATGCCTGCTCGTAGGTTCCTACTCGGAAGTACCAAGGGAGTAGGCGGCCGGTGGCCTCTGCGAACTTCCGGTACTCGGCATTCGTGACTTCGTACTTGTCGATGAGGAAGGCGGGTACGTCGACTTCGATCCGAGTCCCGTCAAAAG
>JAUIME010000619.1 GCA_030433195.1 bacterium | reverse complement strand
CTTCGGGCGCTCGCCAGTGGAACGTCCGGTACGACTCGGCGGAGACCGTGCCATGCGGTTCGAGATCGACGAGGAGCGAAGTCTCGGGACCGATCTGTTGGTCGCCGTCGGTGTCCGAACCTGACGGAAGCAGATCGAACCACGGAATCCAGATCGCGGCGATGAGGATCGCGGCTGCTGCCAGGATCGCGAGGGTGGTTCGAGGCCGTCCTCGGGAGTCTCGATTCGTGGAAGACGCCGAGTCGCGGCGATCGTCGGCGGGGGCCTCCGGAGTCGTTGCCGACGACGTGGCGATGCGGCGAAAGGCATTCGTGAGCCCAGGATCGCGAGGCTCGTGAGCGGAGTCGATCTCCGAGAGGATCGCGTCGCGCTCGGCGTCTTCTGCACTCAGGCGTTTCCGCAGCCGCTGCAGTGACATCCATTCTCTCCGGAAGCGTTCCGAGGACTCGAGAAGTCCGTGCACTCGTGGATCGTCGGGGGAGATGTCTCCCACGGCCAGACCTTCCAGAACGGAGTCGATCCGGCGGTCGATGTCGTCGTCTTTCACGGGGCTTCCTCCCGAAAGATCGGACTCAAGCGTTGCTCGAGGCGTCGAAGCCCACGGTAGTAGCGTGTCTTTGCCGAATTGGAGGAGATCGACAAGCGTTCGGCGATCTCCGTGAAACTCAGCCCCTCGAAGTGCTTCAGCTCGATCACCTCGGCTTCGGGACGATCGAGCGCGTCGACGGCTTCGAGAAGCGCGATCCGTTCGCCGAGCGAGACGCGCTCGTGACTCGGGTCGGGCTCTTCCTCGAGGAGATCATCGTGCGGCGCGGCTTTCACGGTCTCGAGTGCGTTTCGTCGAGTATGCCGGGCTTGTGCGTTCAACATCACGTGATGGCAGAAGCGATAGACCCAGGCCTCGATGCAACCCTGACCCGCGAAGGTGTCGAGCTTGCCCCAGACCTTCGCGAAGACCTCCTGCGCGAGGTCTTGGAGTTCGTGCGGATCGAGTGGATAGGGCAGCCGCCGGTTCTTGCGCTTCAAGATGGCGGGGATGCAGTGCAGACGGTCGATCAGTCGGTCGACGGCGCCTTCTTCGCCTCGGCGAGCCTGCTCGACGAGCCGTATGTCCTGTGCGTGGGGAGGCGAATCGTTCAATCGAATGTCTCTCGGGCGAGATCGTCCTCGTCGGTCCGCTTGGGCGGTGGATCGCCGGGTCCGAAGTAGCGGGCCTGTCGCACAGTATATTCGAAGCTCTCGGTGCGTCCAAATCCGCGCCTCGCCGATGAAGCGCCTCGCACTCCGAGTCCGCTGCCGAGACCTGGCACTCTCGGACCTGCTCCGAGAAGCCGGACGCCGCGCGACGCGAGAAGCGCGTCACGAGGCGCCCGGTACGTCGAGCATCAGTTGCGGATTTCGTAGAGAACCGTCGCGTAGTCCCAACGACGGTCGTCGTCGATCGCCGAGAGGGTGAATCGATAGTCCTTACCGGCGACGAGGTAGGGCATGTAAGCCGACGACCACTCGAATACCGTGGTCACGCTGTCGTCCGTGACCCTCTCGAACGGGGGTGCGGGATTGTCCGGATCGTAGGTGAGGACGTATTCCGTGACCGCACCCGTACTCACTGTCGTTTCGGTGATTCGAACGATGATTCCCGACTCGACGAGATCAGCGAGTCCGTCGTCGTCCGTCACCGTGAACGTCATGGTCGACGGATTGGTCGGTGACGTGTACCCGAAGTTGCCGGGCGAGATGGAGACGACGGGTCGTTCGTTGCCGATGTCGTCGTTCACGTCTTCTTCAATGGCGGCGAGCATGAGCGGTGCGCTCGTGAGCGCTCGGAACTCCGAACCCGAGGTGATCGTGGGCGTGCCGACGTTTGGATTCGGAAACGCCGGAATGTTCATGTAGCCGACCTGGCTCGACCCCGCGATGAACTCGCCGTAGTGCCGCTTGTTGAGCATGAAGGCGGTGGCGTACATCGCGTAGAAATCCTCGCGGTCGGCGTAGGTCCCGTCCGTGATTCCGTAGGTGTCGAGGTCTTCGTCGGCGAAGGCGACGACGAGGGGTCGGAGCTTGTGGGTATCGGCCGGGGTGAGCGGGGCCCCCGATCCGGCGAGACCCGGGAACTGGGCGTGGTGGATGTTCGCGGCAGTCCACACGCCGTTGCCGAGCTGGCCCCCGCGCATCTGGTAGAGCAAGGCCTCGACGTAGGCGCGGCCGTACTCCCACTTGCTTTCGGTCGCTTGGGGATCGGGGTTGTCGCGGAAGAGGTGGAGGTAGGCGTCCCACGCTCGCTCTTGATCACCGTTCATCAGCGTGGATCGATCGAAGGTCTGGATCCACTCCGGGTAGAAGATCCCGCAGCCGACGGCGAGGTCATCGAGGAAGTCCGTGTCTCCCGTCGTTTCGTAGGCGCGACCGATCAACGCGGAGTTGTAGCCGAGGAAGTCGTCCATTTCACGCTCGATGTCGAGCCAGTACGCATCCCAATAGCCCTGGGGGTGCCCTGGGGCGTTCGTCACTACCCAGTCGGCCGCTTCCTTCGCTTCGGTGAGGAAGTCGTCGGCGTCCGGGTCGCTGTAGCGACTCGCGAGCGCCGGCGTCGCTCCGATACGGCTGGCGATGTGCGCGAGAGCCTCGGTTCCCTTGCTCCAGTTCACGGGATTGGAGAGATCGGAGAACTGAGGCACGAGCTCGGGCGTAGTCGGTGTCGTGTCGTACGCGTAGCGAATCGCGTACAGCCCCGTCGTATGCTCGCCATACTCGAGCATCGACACGCCGCATTGGTAGGCCATGTCCAGGTAGGTGACGTCTCCGGTCGTGTCGTACATCTCGATGGCCATGAGGGCGTCGTTGCGGATGTCGAGGATCGTATCGTCGGACCAGTCTTGGAACTGCTGCGTCGCGAAGTCGTATTTGCGCTCGAAACCGAAGTCGGGATCTCGGTGGCGGACGATGCCATCGATCATGTAGAGAAGCCACGGCGTCGCGACCTCGTGGTAGTACTGCTCGGAGTACTCACGAATGAGTGTCTCGAGCGAACCGATGTAGCCGCCGCCATAGTTTCCGAGTGGCGACCCGTCGATGGCATCGAACCTCCGGCGCACGTGAGCGTGGTAGAAGGGCGTGCCATTGTCGTCGTCGAGGATGCCGTACTCGAACCAGTTCTCGATGATGCGATCGAGCTCGTCACGGATGTCTTCGTCGAGCGAGGTACGCGAAGGGTACTCGAACTTTACGGAGTTCGAGAGGTCGTCGAACCACGCGTCGCCGCTCGCTCCGCCGTCGGCGAGCTCGAGTCGGACCGCGAGCTGCGGCACCGGGCCGTGCGAGAATCCGTCGACGGATGCGAAATGAGACGCGTAGTCGCTTCCCACGTTCAGCGTGAAGGATTGCCACGTGTTCGCTTGCGAGACCTGGATCGGCGTCGGATACAGCGTCTCGTCGTTGGAGGTCTCCGATCCGAGCTGGTCACCGAATCGGTAGACGACGCGCCGCGGGTCGTAGTAGATCACCGGGTCGAGCTGAATGCGCGCCGAAAGGAAATGCTGCGTCGAGAGGGGACTACCCACTTCCGACGTCTCGAACGCGAGGACCTGGCCTTCCTCCACGT
>JAUIME010000618.1 GCA_030433195.1 bacterium | reverse complement strand
TGCTCGTAGGGCTGGATGTGCGCGATCGCGTACCAACGGATCGAGCCGTTCGAGGTGTCGTCGTAGCGATACCCGGTGGTGATCAGGCGATTGGTGACGTCGGGCACTCCGGGCGCGAGCTCTTGGTCGAGGACGTCTTGCGTCGCGTCCCAGACGGTCGTGAAGTCGAGGTCCTTGCGCAAGAAGATGACCGATCGCTGCTTCGGCGGACCCGACGAGCAGGCCGCGATCGTGCTGCACGCGAGGATGGCCAGCGCGAGCCACGCGAGGCTCCGGCGCGGCGGTGCGAACGGTCGGTCAATCGGTCGTCGTCGGTCGGCCATGGCCACCTCCTCCCGGGGTTTCGAGGGTGATGCGATCGCCGGGCTCGAGCTGTCCGCTCGTCTTCGGGGCGATGCGCTGCTTGCGCCCACGCTCGGTGATCCAGTCGCGTCCCGTCGCGCCGGACTTGCCTCCGGCGAGTCCGTACGGCGCGAGGATCCGTCGTTCGAGCAGAACACTGTACGACACGGGAGCGAGCGCTTCGATCTCGCGCACGACGCCGTCGCCGCCGCGCTGTGCTCCGTCGCCGCCCGAACCGCTGCGAATCTCGTAGCGCGTGACGCGCAGTGGCGTCGCGCTCTCGAGCGCTTCGATCGGGGTGTTGAGTGTGTTCGTCATGTGCGTGTGCACGGCCGATAGGCCGTCTTGCTCGGGCCGCGCGCCCATGCCGCCCGCGATCGTTTCGTAGTACGTGAAGGGTCGCGCGCGGACCGGGTCGTAGCCGCCGATGACGACGTTGTTCATCGTGCCCGCGCTCGCTGCGGGAATGCGTCCGGGAACGGCCTTCGCGAGTGCGCCGTAGAGGACGTCGACGATGCGCTGCGACGTCTCGACGTTGCCGCCCGCAACGGCGGCGGGGAAGGTCGCGTTCACGACGGTGCCTTCGGGCGCGACGATGTCGATCGGTGTGAGACAGCCCGCGTTCGAAGGAAGGTCGGCGTCGAGCAGCGTGCGGAAAACGTAGAACACCGCCGAAACGGTGATCGCGTAGTTCGCGTTCAGGTTGCCGCGCCCTTGGCGATCGGTTCCCGTGAAGTCGACCGTCGCGTGCTTGCCCTCGATGGTGATCGCGACGCGGATGTCGACGGGCGATTCATCGATGTCCCAGCCGTCGTCGTCGAGCGCGTCCGCGAACCGGTACGTGCCGTCGGGGATCTTCGCCAGCGCCTCGCGCATGCGTCGCGCGGAATAGGCGACGAGCTCGCGCGCGTAGCGAAGCGCCGTGCGTTTGCCGTAGCGGGCGACGAGCTCCGCGAGCCGCGCTTCGCCCGTGCGGTTCGCCGCGATCTGCGCGCTCAGGTCGCCGAGTCGTTCGTCGGGCGTGCGGACGTTCGCGAGCACCAGCTCCACGACGTCGCGTTGCATCGTGCCGCGACGCACGAGGCGCACCGGTGGCAGCCGCAAGCCCTCTTGGAAGATCTCGGTCGTCGGGCCCATCGAGCCTGGTGTCGTGCCCCCGACGTCGGCGTGATGCGCGCGATTGGCGACGTAGTACGAAGGCTTCGCATCGTTCTCGTCGAGGAACACGGCCGAGATCGCGGTGATGTCGGGCAGGTGCGTGCCGCCGCGGAACGGATCGTTCAGGATGACGACGTCGCCGGGTTCGAAGTCGACCTCGCGGATCGCGACTTCGACCGACAGCGGCGTCGATCCGAGATGCACGGGCACGTGCGCGGCTTGCGCGATCATCGTGCCGTCGGCGTCGAAGAGCGCGCACGAACAGTCGCGCCGCTCGGTGATGTTCGGCGAGAACGCGGAACGCACGAGCGCGGCGCCCATCTCTTCGGGCACCGACGCGTACAGGTTCTTCATGACTTCGAGCAGAACGGGATCAGGCCTGGCCATGGGGCGATGCTAGTCCTTCGCGATTCCGGTGTCGAGGACGAGTCCCGCGCCGTCGTCGACGCGCGCGGTCGTGTCGGGCGGGATCCAGATCGTGGAGCTGTATTCGGTGATGATCGTGGGGCCGTGCAGCGTCGCGCCGCGCGGCAGCTCGGAGCGTTCGTGACACGGCACGTCGACGCGCTTGCCGGCGACGACGACGCGTTCGGTCGACCGCGGCTTCGGCTTCTTCGAGCGCTTCGCCGCGGCCTTCGTCGATTTGCGCGGCAGTCGCAGACCGATGCGGCCCGTCGCGCGCACGCGCAGGTGCACGATCTCGACGGCGCGTGCGGGGAAGTCGATGCCGAAGCGCTCGCGGTGCGCGGTGTGGAAACGATCGACGAGTGCGGTGCGGTGCGCGGGCAGGTCGAGTTCGTGCGCTTGTCCCGCGTAGCGCAGGCTCGCGGTGCGCACGACCCGGATCGATTCGCCTGGAACGCCTTCACGCTCGAGCTCGCGCATCGCGGCGCGTTCGAGTGGTGCGAACGCCTTGTCGAGTGCATCGCCGCGCAGCGCGCTCGCGTCGCGAAGCACGGTGCGCGAGCGATCGGCGATGGCATCCGAGAGCGTGAGCCCGAGCGCCGACAACGCGCCCGGAATCGGCGGGACGAACACCTCGCGCATGCCGAGCCCTCGCGCGAGCTCGACCGCGTGCAGCGCGCCCGCGCCGCCATAGGCGACGAGCGCGTAGTCGCGCGGATCATGTCCGCGTTCGAGCGAAATGACCTTCACGGCCCGCTCCATCGTCGCGAGCGCGACGCGCACGATGCCCTCCGCGGTGCGAGTCGTCGACGTGCCGAGCTCGCGCGCGAGCGTCGTGATCGCCGTGCGGGATCGTTCGCGATCGAGCGCCATCGTGCCGCCGAGCAGTCCGCCCGGGATGCGGCCGAGGACGATCTGCGCGTCGGTGACCGTCGGGCGATCGCCGCGGCCGTAGCACGCCGGACCGGGGTCGGACCCCGCGCTCTCGGGCCCGACGCGGAGCGCGCCACCTTCGTCGCGATACGCGATCGAGCCGCCGCCGGCGCCGACCGTGTGGATGTCGAGCACGGGCACGCGCACGGGGGTCCCGTCGACCGTGAACTCGGTCGTCGGGCGCGGTTCGCCGTCGACGAGCGCGACGTCGGTCGACGTGCCGCCCATGTCGAACGTGATGATCTTTCGCAGGCCGGCCGCGCGCGCGACACGCGTCGCTCCCACCACGCCGGCCGCCGGTCCCGAGACGATCGTCGTCACGGGTTGGCGCATTGCGCGGCGCACCGACGCGAGTCCGCCGCCACTCTGCATGATGCGGAGCTGCGGCCCCACGCGCCGTCGCAGGCGTTCGAGGTATCGCGCCATGACGGGGGCGAGGTACGCGTTGACGACCGTCGCGCTCAGCCGTTCGTACTCGCGGTATTCGGGAGAGACGTCGCACGACAGCGACACCGGAATGCCGAGCTCGCGCAGCGCGCGGCCGACGGCGCGTTCGTGCTTGTCGTTCGCGAACGAGAACAAGAGACCGACGGCGACCGAATCGACGCTCGCGCGCTGAAGACGCCGGACGAGTCGTTCGAGGCGTCCATGGTCGAGCGGCGTCACCACCGAGCCGTCCCACGTCACGCGCTCGGGAACCTCGAAGCGCAGCGCGCGCTCGACGAGCGGCGCGGGGCGATCGACGTCGATGTCGTAGAGCGAGGGGCGAGCTTGC
>JAUIME010000617.1 GCA_030433195.1 bacterium | reverse complement strand
TGGATCCTGTTCGGCTTGATGTTCCTCGAGATTCTGTTCCAGCTGATGCTGGTGCCGATGGCGTTCGCGTTTCAACAGTACGTCGGCTTCGTCTCGCAGATGCTCAACGTCGTGCCGCTGGCGATCGTCGCATGGTACGCGTTCGGGCGTTCGCCGCGCGTCGAGATCGGCTTTCGGCCGCCGAGCGCACGAATGACCGGGGTCCTCTCCGCGCTCGCCCTCTCGAACCTCTTCGTGATCGGCTTCGTGATCTCGCTCGTTCTGACCTTCGTGTTCCCGCACGAGGTGGTCCGCGAGCAGGTCCGGGCGCTCAACGAGTCCCTCGTCACGACCGACACGGGCCTCGAGAAGTTCTGGCTCGTGCTCGGAGTCGTCATCGGCGCGCCGATCGCCGAGGAGCTGTTCTACCGCGGCTTGCTGCAGAATCTGCTCGTGCGCTGGTTCCGTCCTGCCGCCGGGATCGTCCTTGCGTCGCTCGTCTTCATGCTCATGCACTTCGATTCGACGCGATTCCCGGGCGTGTTCGAGATCGGTCTCTTGCTCGGTTACGTGTACTACCGAACGGGCACGATCTGGGCGCCGATCCTCATGCACGCGATCAACAACGGCACCATCAGTCTCGCGACCGTGTGGCCGGAGGCCTACGACGGACTCTTCGGCCCCGTCACCGTGCTCATCGGATTGCCTGTCTTCTACCTGAGCTTCCGGTTCTTCCGCGCCATGGTCGCCGACTCGAAACCGCACGTCCGCTCGGCTCCCGAGTCCTTCGATTTCTCGACCCTGATGTTGCGCGTCGCACCGTTCTGGTTCTTGGCCCTCTGCGTGTCTCTGTTCGCGTTCAAGATGGAGCCCGAGGGTGCCCGCAACCTTCGTGAGAAGTTCACCGAAGTGCGTGAGCTCGAATCGACGATCGACGAGCGCTTCGCCACCGACGCCGCGTGGTCCGAGTTCTCGCAGATGCGCGCCGCGGCACGGGGCGCCGTAAAGCGCGGCAAGGCCGAGGCCGAGGCCTACGTCACCTGGCTCGAGATCGTGCGCGACGAGCACACCCCGCCCCTCATCGGGTCCGAGCCCGACTACTTGGCGACCGAGCCGAACGAGACCGAACGCGAGATCCTCGACGCGATGCGCGAGGACGTCGAGCAGCGCTTCGAGATCGACGTCCCGCGGGCGCTTCCGTTCTACTGACCGACGGCGGACGGCACGGGCACCGAACCGAGGTCGAATAGGTGCTCCCCGAGCGCCAAGAACGCGAGCGGGATCACGATCGCCCCGACGAGGTTGATCCAGATGCCGACGCGCGCCATGTCGGCGACGTGCAAGCGATCGCTACCGAAGACGATCGCGTTGGGCGGAGTGGCGACGGGCATCATGAACGCGCACGATGCCGACAGCGTCGCGGGCACCATCAGCGCGAGCGGATGCACGCCGATCGACACCGCGACCGCCGCGAGCACGGGCAGGATCATCTCGGTCGTTGCGGTGTTCGACGTCAGTTCCGTGAGGAACGTCACGCCGAGACACAGCAACACGGTCATGAGCCACGGCGCGATCGACCCCAGCGAGCGGGACTCCTCCCCGATGAGCTGCGCGAGGCCCGAAACCTGGAATCCCTTCGCGAGCGCGAATCCCCCGCCGAACAGCAACACGATGTGCCACGGCAACGCTCGCACGATATCGGCATCGGCTAGCCGGCGCGGCGGGCGCGGGTCACCCGGCTCGGTCGCGCCTCGTACGTCGGACGTGCGGCTCGCCGGGATCACGAACAACAGCAACGCCATCGCGATCGCGACGGTGCCGTCGTCGATGAGCCCGGGGAACGGCAGCAGGTCGCTCCACCCCGGAATCTTCCACGAACCGATCTCGAGCGGGGCCCGAAAGATCCACAGAAGCGCCGTCGTCAGAAAGACCAAGAGCACGAGTTGCTCTTCGCGCGTGATCCGGCCGAGCGCCTTGCGGTGATGCCGAAGCGTTTGCGTGTCGATCGTGAGATCTCGCGGCGCACGGTACACGATCCGGGTCAGGAGTAACCACACGATCGCCAGCATCGCCACCGCGATCGGCACGCCGAGAAGCATCCACTGCCCGAACGCGATCCGCGGTGCCTCGGGGAACGTCTGCTCGTAGATACGGTGGAACGAGAGGTTCGGCGGCGTGCCGACGAACGTCGCGATGCCGCCGATCGAACACGCGTAGGCGATTCCGAGCAGCATGGCGACCGCAAACGGTCGGATGCGATCCCGACCGTGGTCTTCCTCCATCCGCCCGAGGATCGCGAGCGCGATCGGCAGCATCATGATCGCCGTCGCCGTGTTCGAGATCCACATCGACAGCCCGGCCGCCGCAACCATGAACCCGAGCACGACGCGTGACGGCCCACCCCCGATCGTCGTGATGATCGCGAGCGCGATCCGTCGATGCAGCCCCCACCGCTCCATCACGAGCGCGATCACGAAGCCGCCCAGAAACAGGAAGATCGTGCTGTTGACGTACAGCGGCGCCGTCTCGTGGCCCGAAAGAATGCCGAGCATCGGGAGCAGCACGAGCGGCAGCAGCGACGTCGCGAACAGCGGCACCGCTTCCGTGATCCACCAAACGGCCATCCAGAGCGCCACCGCCGCCATCCGCGTCGCCGCCGGATTCCCCGGTTCGAGCTCGAGCGCGAGCATCCCGAGCGCGAGCAACGGCCCGAGGAACAGCCCTGCGCGGCGTGCACGATGTCGTTCGGGAATGGCCATGGCCCCGCCAGATTAGCACAGCTCGCACTGCGACGATGCACCGCGGGCCCGCGACTGGACATCGTGCCGGACGAGTCGCATAGTCAGGGACGCCATGTCGCGCATCCACACTGCTTTCGTTCTGCTGATCTACTTGGGCTTCGGGACTCCGGGGCTCGTCCCCGCGTTCCTCGCCGGGGTGTACGACGCTCCGCGCTTCGAAGCCGCGGGATCGCCGCAAGCACCCGCGGCTTCGGGGGCGGCGACCGGCACCTGTTGCGGCGAGTCTTGCGCCTGTGATCCAGATGCGACCCGCGCGCGTACGTGCTGCTGCTTCGAGGAATCGAACGCAACGCGGAACTGCACGGTTCGTAGCCCCGGCTGCGGCTGCGGCGGCGGCGCACCGGATTCTCACGTCCACGCTCCGCGCGTCGCGATGCCCGAGCTCACGCTCGACATCGCGACCGAATCGCTCGACCTCGTTTCACGCCGCCACCCCCTGCCTTCCGACGGCCGCGCTCGCGATGCCGTCCTCGATCCTCCGTTGAAGGTTCCACGATCCGGCTGAGATCCGATTCAGCAATCTCGTATCGACGACGCGCGCCGATCTCGAGGGACTCCTCCATCGAGTGCCGGCCGCGCTCTGTCCTCGTCGACACCCGAACCGACACTCCCGCCATCCGTGAAGACACGGAGCGGCGGATCAGGAGGAAACCATGCACACGCTTCTTCGACGCACGACGTGCGTCGTCACGGTATTGTCGTGCCTTGCCGGCTTCTCGAATCATCGCTCCCACGCACACGACCTTTGGTCGAGTGATCGCCCCGACGGGCACGCGCCGATCGGCGTCATGGGTGATCACACGCACGCCGCCGGCGAGTGGATGCTGTCGTATCGCTTCATG
>JAUIME010000616.1 GCA_030433195.1 bacterium | reverse complement strand
CGGCATGCTCTGGTAGTTGTCTTCCGTCAACTCGTCACAGCCGATGCAGCCGTGATTCAGCTGATCGATCATGTCCGCATCGACGCAGTCGTTCAGCGGTCCTTCGTAGCCGCTCTCGAACATCTCCGCGTAGGGCTCGATCGGACAGTACGGCGCGTGGATCTCGTAACTGTGCAAGAAGAGAAGGAACGGCCGGTCCTGGTACCGCTCGAGCGCCGCGATCGCGCGGTCGACCATCTCGTCGGCGCGGCCGGCTTCGGCCTCGACGTTGTACTTGCGGTCGAGATACGTATCGAAGCCCTGGTCGAAACCCAGCTGCCCGCGGATGTAGCCGCCATTGGTGATCGCCTCGGTGGCGTAGCCCGCGTCGTGGAAGATCTCGGCCATCGTCACGACGTCTTCACTGAGCCGCGACGACTGCGAGATCACGCCGTGCACCGTGGGGTGCAAGGACGTGAACAGCGACATGTGCGACGGCCCGGTCGACGCGGCGTGGCTCACGGCCGCGCGAAACTGCACCGATTCGCGAGCGAAGCGATCGAGCTCGGGACTCGTCGCGACCGGGTGCCCTTGGCTACCGAGCCGGTCCGCGCGCAACGTGTCGAGCGAGACGAGCAAGATGTTCGGCGGGTCGTCCGCGCGGCGCGGTCCGTGAACCGTCGGGCTCGCGAACACGGCCGGGATTTCGTCCGAGGCGTCACGCGCCGGCGTAGCCGCTCGGCCGTCGCGCGGCACGCGTTCGGTCACGAGCGACAACGTCACGTCCGCAGCGTCGAACTTGCCGAGGTCGACTCGCGCGAAGTGCCACTTGCGGTCGTCGGGATTGCGAGCGGGATCGAGAACCGCCGAGAAGAGTTCGGCTTCCCCGCCATCGCCCGCCTCGACCGACGCGGCGACGACCCGGAACCGCACCGCGTCCCCGGGGGTCCGCCACGCACTCGGCAGCACCGCGTACCCGAACTCGAGTACGGCACCCAGCTCGGGCGTGAACACCGCATCGATGCGAGCGGGTGGCGACACGAGCACCGACTCGCGTGTGTCTCCGTCGATCGAAACGCGTCCCGTCAACGATTCGCGGCGATCGAGCTCGAGCCATCGAGCCGAGAGCGGGACTCGCGAGAACGTCACCGAGGCCAGCTTCACCTCGTCGCCGGCGATCGTCCCGAACTGGACGAACACCTCGTCGATACGTCCGACCCAGTCCTGGTTCGTGACGAGCGAGAACATGTACAGACCCGGTTCGTGCTCGACAGGGACGAGCGGCATCGCGCCCCGCGACGAAAGGCTGCGCCCATTCGCGCGCGCATGCCAGCCGAGCGGCGCATCTGGCGGGGTTGCGTGCCGAAGTCGAAAGGCGGCATTTGGCAGGAAGCGGTCATTGAAGAAAGGGGCCTGCCCCCTCGCCTTTCAGGCGCACGAAGATCGTGTTGATCTCGGATGCCTCGCGGTTCAGCGACACGTAAACGCGCGCGCGATTCCCATCGACGGCGAGCGTGAGCGAAGAATCGGCGATCGTCATCGAACCGATGTCTTCCGTGCGCGTGATGCGGTCCTTCGCGGCCTCGTCGTCAAAGAGCACTCGTTCGACGTCGACGATGCGACCCGCGCCCGAAGCGTCGAAATCGTGCTCGCGCACCCAGTCGAGGATGCGGAACGGACCCGACGACGCACCCGTCTCGCGGACCGGCGGCATCGGCTCGCGCAGGAAAACGATCCAGAAACCGATCCCGAGCACCGCAACGAGAACGAGGATCGAGACGATACGAGCCGCCATTGCGATCAACCCTCGCCGAGGATTCCCTCGAGCCAAGGCAGCACGCGGTCATACACCTCGAGCGAGATTCCGTGCATGCCTTCGAAGGGAACGTACTCGACGCGACAGCCGGCTTCGTCGAGCATCCCGCGCAGCTCCTCCGCGAGCGGATACGGCAAGAGCGGGTCCTGCCGACCGTGACTCTGGAACACGGGCAGGTCGGCGCGACGTGGCGCGAGTCGCTTCCACTCCGACACGCAGATCGGCATCGACGACGACGAGATCATCGCCGCCGGCGCTTCCTCCTGCCGCAGCGCGAGGTCGCACGCGAGCATCGATCCTTGCGAGAAACCTCCGAGCACGATCTTCGAGTTCGGCAACCCGGTCTCTTCACGCACTTCGTCGAGCATCTTCGTGACGAGCTCGCGTGCTTCTTCGATCCCGGCGGGCGGCTCTTCGCGACTGGCCGGATCGAGGAGACTGTGATCGTGAAGCGCCGTGTTGAAGCGCTCCATGTCGAGCATCCACCAAGCGCGAGCGCCCGGCATGCCGATCGCCATGAGATCGAGCGGCGCTTCGGGAAACAGGAACCGCGTGCGCTCGGCGAGCCGATCCGAGCGGTCGAGCAGCTCGCCGCCGATCGGAACGAGGTCCGAGCCCGGCGCGCCAAAGCCGTGCATGAGAACGACGATCGACTCGGGCTTGCGCCCCTCGAGCCGGTCGACGGTGCGGACGCGCAGCCCGCCGATTTGTCGCATTTGTGCTTGCATGAGCGCATTGTAGGAACTGCCGATGGACCCTCCAAGCAGGATCGCAAGGTGCACGCGCCGGCTCCTTCGACGCGGTCGAATCGGCCTCGCAGACGTGAGCGAGGCGCCCGCGAGACTTCGCGTAGCCACTTTTCCGCGCTTTTCGCGAACCCTCCGGCCGTCGGGCGGGGACCCCTTTCCCGGCGGACTCGTCGCGAGACTCCATCTGACCTCCGAGGTATCCCATGCATCGAAACCGAAACTCGATCCCGAAGCTTCTGCTACTCGCCGCGATCAGTGTGGCCCCGGCGCTCGCAGCATTCCCCGCTCACGCCGAGCTCGAGCCGCTCCCCGATTCGTCGGTGCTCGGCCAGGTCGTCGGCGTCGCGACCGACGCGGGCTCGGGCCGTCTGTGGGCACTGGGTTCCGCCGGCCGCCTGCACGAGTTCGACCTGGAGACCGGTGAAGAGATCCGCTCCGTGGTGCTCGGCGGTAGCGGGCTGCGCGGACCGCAGGTGCGCGCCGGCGGGGACCGTCTCGTTCTCGCTGACGAGACGACTCAGGAGGTGATCCTCGTCGACACGGGCACGCTCGCGGTGGTGCACGTGACGCCGCTTCCGAGCCAGGGGTCGCACCTTCGCGCCGCGTTCCATCCGGACGGACGCACGGTTCGCGCGTGGGGGGCCGGTGGCGGGATCGGAGACCGCATCGTCCTCGACGCGGAGACCGGCGCGATCCTCGCACACGGCAGGATCTTCTACGGATCTCCCGACGACGTCGACGTCGTCTCGCCTGACGGTCGCGTGATCTTCACGACCGAAATCACGCCGTTCGGCGAGAGTCGCTTCGTCGACACGCACAGCGGCGCGGTCCTCGCCAATGTCGCGATCGAGGCCCCGGCGCGACCCGCGTTCTCGCCGACCGCCGACACGGCATGGCTCACCGACCTCGGGGCTCGCACCGTGCGCAAGGTCGACCTCGACTCGGGCGACGTCTCGGTTCTCGAGGAAGACATTCGCGCGACGGCCGTCGCGCTCGACGACGAGCTCGGCGTCGTCGTCGTCGCCGCGCTCCATCGCGTCAGCCTGTTCGATCGCGACACGAACGCGCTCTTGGGCGAAGTGACG
>JAUIME010000615.1 GCA_030433195.1 bacterium | reverse complement strand
CCCGTCCTTCATCGTCAATCCCGATCGACAGACCTACAAGTGCTTCGGGTGCGGCGAGGGCGGAAACGCCTTCCTCTTCGTTCAGGCGATGGACAAGCTCACGTTCCCCGAAGCCGTCCGGATGCTGGCCGATCGCGCCGGGATCCGGATCGAGACTTCGGAGACCTCGCGGCACGACGAACGACGCCGCGAGGAGGGATTCCGCGCCCTGCGTTTCGCGGCCAAGTTCTTCGCGGGTCAGCTGCACACACCCGCGGGGCGTGACGCCCTTGGCTATCTCGAGCGGCGCGGCATGACGCGCGAATCGATCGACGCGTTCGGCGTCGGCTATGCGCTCCCCGAGTGGGACGCGCTCCTGCGCGCGGCGAGGGCCGAGTCGATCTCGACCGATGCGCTCTCCTATGCGGGGCTCGTGTTGCCCGGCCGCAAGGACGGGTCGTTCTACGACCGCTTCCGCAATCGTGTGACGTTTGCGATCCGTGATCTCCAAGACCGCGTGATCGGTTTCGGCGCGCGAACGCTCGGGGACGACCAACCCAAGTACCTGAACTCTCCCGACAGCCCGCTCTTCAACAAGAGCGCGATTCTCTACGGGCTTCCCGAAGCAAGGGCGACCGTGAAAGAGAGTCGGCAGATCGCGGTCTGCGAGGGTTACACCGACGTGATTCTCGCCTACCAGGCCGGTTTCCACGGGATCGTCGCCACGCTCGGCACCGCGCTCACACCGCAGCACGCGCGTTTGATTCGGCGATTCGCCGATCGCGTCGTGCTCGTCTACGATGCCGATGATGCCGGGGCGAAGGCTTCGGCCCGTGGCGTCGAGACGGTGCTCGAAGCCGATCTCGACGTTCGCGTCGCGACGCTGCCCGAGGGTGTCGATCCCTGCGATCTCATCGTTCGCGAAGGACCCGAAGCGTTCCGCCGAGCGCTCGACGAAGCGGCCGACTTCTTCGAGTACCTGGTCGCGCAGGCCCGCGAAGAGGTGCAGGGTGCCTCGCTGCACGATCGCGCCCGTCTCGGCGAGCGCCTGCTCGGGACCGTCGCGCGTGTGCGCAGTCCCGTGAAGCAGGGGGTGCTCGTGCGAAGCCTGTCCGAAGAGCTCGGGATTCCCGAAGAGCCGTTGCTCGCCCAACTCGCGAGCGGGACTCGCCGTGCCGGTTCGGCGGCGTCGCGTCCACACGCGGGTGCCGCAGGTCGCGGCGGCCACGTTTCGGCCGCTCGATCGAAGCACGGCGATCCGCAAGGCGGCCGCTCGAAGCCCTCGGGGTCGAGACACTTTAGCGCGAATGTCGGCAGCGCGAACGACGGTAGTGCGAACGGACAGCGACCGCCGCATCCCGAGGTCCCGCAAGACGGCCTCGAGACCGATCCGGCCAACGAGCAGGACCCGTTCTTGCCCTCGAACGCGGTGTTTTCGGGAACCGGAGCCGACGGAGCGGGACCCCAACCAGGGGGAGCGCGTGCCGAGAGGGCTCGGGGTCCCGAGCGCCCCCGATCGGCGGGGTCGCGGTCGGGCTTCGTACGAGGCCCGCTCGAGCAGGCGGAGCGCGACCTCCTCGAGGCGATGTGCGCTCGGCGGGAGATTGCCGAGCGGGTACGCGAGCGGTTCGTCGACGGCTTGCCGTTCCGGGTGCCGGTCTACAAGACGATCGCGGTTGAGCTGCTCGATCGCTTCGGCCGCGATCCGGGGGCCGACGTCGAGGAGCTCTTGGGGGCGACGACCGACGCCGACATCGCGCGGTTGTTGACGCAGTTTCTCGGGCGCGAGCGCGCCGACGAGGACTACGCACGATTGGAAGCGGGAGCGTATCGATACTTCGCCAAGCATCGGCAGCGCGACGACCTTCGCGAGCTCGCGGAGCAGCGTCGGGAGGCGGCCGAGCGAGGCGACGACGACGGAGTCGACGCGTTGTTGCGTGCGACCTTCGATCGGATTCGCGAAGCCGACGCCGAAGTCCGTCGCGACGCGCAAGCGGAGCCGAGATGAACGGATTCGACACCGGAGCACGAGAAGGAGCACGAAGCGGGTAGAAGGAAGCCGGGCAGGACGACGGGAAAGCACGTACGCACGCCAGGACGGGGTAGAACGAGGGGTAGAATGGCTCGACCAGCACAGAAGACCGACGAGTCGGCGACGGCAGTGATCGAGGGGCTCGAGGACGAGCTCCGCAACGTCTTCGACGAGGGCAAGAAGAAGGGATACGTCTCGTGGGACGACGTCCATCAGGCTTTGCCCGAGGACGTGGCCGCCGAGCGCATGGAAGAGATCATCACGACCTTCGAGGAGAACGGAGTCGAGATCCTCGAAGAGGGCGCCGAAGCGGGCAGTGAAGAGACCGTGACCGAGTTGAACGGTCGGGCCTTCCGACCGATGGGGTCGTCCGAGAAGATCGACGACCCCGTGCGCATGTACCTCACGCAGATGGGCGAGATTCCGTTGCTCACGCGCGCCGAGGAGATCGCACTCGCGAAGAAGATCGAGATCACGCGGCGCTCCTTTCGCAAGAAGGTGCTCGAGTCCGGGGTGGCGCTGTCGGCGGCGACGCAGATTCTGCGCGACGTCGCGGCGGGACAGCTCGCCTTCGACCGCACGCTCAAGGTGAACAACAGCCTCGAGTCGACGAAGACGGAGATCGGCCAGCGACTTCCGGGCAACATCGAGACGCTGACGAAGATCACGCTGAAGAACCGCGCCGAGTATCAGCGCATCCGCAAGGACAAGGTCCCTGTCCGGCGCAAGGCCGAGGTGTTGCGCCGATTCCGTGACCGTACGCGCAAGGGAGTGGTGCTCCTCGAAGAGCTCTACATCCAGATCAAGAAGATTCGACCGCTCATCACGAAGCTGCGTAGTCACGCGTCGCGCATGCGAAGCCTCGAGCACGAGATCAAAGAGCTCGAACGGAAGCGCAGCGCGGCGAGCAGCACGCGAGCCAAGGCGCTCCAGAAGGAATACGACGAGATGGAAGCGGTGGCGATGGAGCCGATCGAGGCGCTCGAGCGTCGGATCCGGCGCATCGAGGATCGCTACCTCGAGTACGAACAGGCCAAGCGCGAACTCTCGAGCGGGAACTTGCGCCTCGTGGTCAGCATCGCGAAGAAGTACCGTAATCGCGGGCTGACGTTCCTCGACCTGATCCAGGAGGGGAACACCGGCCTCATGAAGGCCGTCGAGAAGTACGAGTACCGACGTGGGTACAAGTTCTCGACCTACGCGACCTGGTGGATTCGGCAGGCGATCACGCGATCCATCGCGGATCAGGCCCGTACGATTCGTATTCCCGTGCACATGATCGAGACGATGACGAAACTGCGCAACGTGATGAAGAAGTTGACGCAGAAGAAGGGACGCGAACCGACCATCGAGGAGATCGCCCAGGCCACGAGCATCTCGCCCGAGGAGACCAAGCGCGTCCTCAAGATCTCGAAGCACCCGATCAGTCTCGACCGCCCGATCGGCGAGAGCGACGACAGCTACTTCGGTGATTTCATCGAGGACGAAAATGCTGAGTCGCCCGTCAACGCGGCCACGCACGAAATGCTCAAGGACAAGATCGACCGCGTGCTCAGCACGCTCAGCCATCGTGAGCGCGAGATCATCAAGCTGCGCTACGGGATCGGCGACGGCTACACGTA
>JAUIME010000614.1 GCA_030433195.1 bacterium | reverse complement strand
CTTCCACGCCGCGTGGGAGCAGGCCGACCGCAACGAAGGCGCGACCGCGGACGGTCGCACGTGCCATGCGTGGCTCGACGGCCTCGCGGGCACGGACACGGACACTTCCGAATCCGGCACCACACCGGTTCGCGCGATCGCGGAAGGCGACGACGCCCTCCCCGAGGCGACGTCGGTGTGGGACGCGGGAGACATGAGCTGCGGCGACCTCGTGCTCGAGCTGCGCATGCGGCTCATGAAGCTCGCGGCCGGCGACGTGCTCGAACTCGTCGCGACCGACGCCGCAGCGCCCGAAGACATTCCGGCTTGGTGCAAGCTCACGGGGCATCGCCTGCTGCGCGCTGCACCGCCGACCTATCACATCCGAAGAAAGGACTCCTAGCCCCATGTCGACCAAGTTCTGCGTCAATCTCACGTGCTCCGGCAACGACACCGACAAAGCCACGGTGGCGTTCGTCATCGCCAACGCCGCCGTCGCCTCGGAGCGCGACACGATGGTGTTTCTCAACGTCGAGGGCGTTCGACTCTCGCAGCAAGGGTTCGCCGACGACATCCACGAGGAGGGCTTTGCGCCTCTCGCCGAGCTGATCGGCAACTTCGTGAAGGCCGGCGGCAAGGTGTGGGTGTGCTCGCCGTGCTTCAAGAAGCGCGGCCTCGACGAAGGCAAGCTCATCGAAGGCGCGACGATCGTCGGCGGCGCCAAGCTCGTCGAGTTCCTCGCCGACGGTTCGCCGAGCGTGAGCTACTGAGGAGCCGTCGATGAGTCCGGCCGACGAGATCCCACCACCCGATGCCGTCTGCGACGGCGGCGACCTCGACTGCGGAAGCGGCCTTCTGCTGATCATCCGCAACGCCATGCAAGACGTGCCCCCGCACGGCGTGCTCGAAGTGCAGAGCCGCGAGAGCAGCGTGCGCGAGGACCTGCCCGCGTGGTGCCGACTCGTCGGCCACTCGATGCTCGGCGTGAACGACGGCGACAACCGCTATGCACACTTCTTCATCCGCAAGAAGAGCGACGACGCGGATCTGGCCAAGGACTTCAACCAGGCACGCGACTACAAGTGGCGCGTCCGCGTGCGCTGGGACGAGGGCATGCAGGCGAAGGCCTTCGTCCGCAATCACACGATCGAAGTCGGGCAACCCGCGAGCTTCGATACCGAGGATCCCGCGCCGAGCGCCATCGAGTATCTCCTCTCCGCCGTCGCCGCTGATCTCGCGGTCGGCTTCCAATGGCGCGCGTCGAAGTCGCGGATCGAGATCGCTCACCTCGAAGTCTCGCTCTCGGCCAAGGCCGAGAACATCCTCGTGTTCCTCGGCGTCGAGGACGAAGGGCACCCCGGCCTCGCCAAGATCGAGGGCAAGCTCTTCGTCGACACCACCGCCGACGAAGACGAACTCCAGAGCATCTGGTCCGAGACCGTACGCCGCTCCCCGCTCGTTCAGACGCTGCTGAAGGGCGCACCGGTCGAAGTGGAGATGATCACGACATGACGCCGTTCCCGACGTTCCCCGTGACCGTGGTCGGTAGCTGGCCACGGCCGCCGTGGCTACTCCAAGCGATCAAGAAGAAAGCGGGCGATCTCGACGCGCGAATGGACGAGGCCACGCTCCTCGCCGTCAAGTATCAAGAGGACGCGGGCGTCGACATCGTCAGCGACGGCGAGCAGCGCCGCGACAGTTTCCTCTCGTTCGTCACCGAGAAGATCGGCAATCTGCATCGCATGACGATGGCCGATTTGCTCGATCACGTCGAAGACAAGGCCGGGTTCGAGACCCTGCTCGACGCGCTCGACGTTCCCGCCTACGCGATCAAGAATCCCACCGTGGTTGGCAAGCTGACGCGCGAATCGCCGCTCGCGGTCGAAGAGTACCGCTTCTTGCGTCGCCACACGCGCAAGCCCGTCAAGGTCGCACTGCCGGGACCGTACTTGTTGTGTCGATCTTCATGGGTGAAGAGCCTCTCGGAGAGCGCCTACCCCACGCGCGAAGCGCTGGCCGACGACGTCGTCGCCATCCTTCGCGACGAAGTGAAGGAGCTCATCGCGGCGGGATGCGAGTTCATCCAGTTCGACGAGCCCGTCCTGACCGAGCTCGCCTTCGCCGGCAAGTCGGAAACCCACACGTTCATGTGTGCCGCGCTCGCCGCGAGCGCGAGTCCCGAAGACGAACTCGCGTTGGCGACGCAGCTCATGAATCGGGTCGTGGAGGGTTTCGAGAACGTCATTCTCGGCATCCACATCTGCCGCGGGAATTGGAGTCGCAACGAGGACGTGCTGCTGCGCGGCTCGTACGACGCGTTGATCCCGCACCTCGGATCGATGCGCGCGCACCAGTTCGTACTCGAATACGCGACTCCGCGCGCGGGTTCGCTCGAAGCGCTCGCGGGGCTGCCTCGAGGCGCCCAGCTCGGCTTCGGTGTCGTGAATCCGCGGACGTCCGAGGTCGAAGCGCCCGAGGCGATCGCCGATCGCGTACGGCAACTCACCGAGGTCGTTCCGGCCGACCGTGTGTTCCTGAATCCGGACTGCGGGTTCGGAACGTTCGCCGAGCGTCCCGTCGCCGACGCGTCGGTCGCATACCGCAAACTGTGCGCGCTGTCCGAAGCCGCGCGCCTGCTGCGAAAGGGGTAGTCGACGACGTGCGAGCCTACCTCGACAACGCCGCGACGACACGCCTCGACCCGGCGGTCGCCGAAGCGATGCAGCTCGCGGCGAGCCTCGGCAACCCGTCGAGCCTGCACGCTCTCGGCCGCGAAGCGCGCGAGACACTCGAAGAGGCGCGCGCCTCCGTCGCGTCACAACTCGGGACGACGGCCGACACGGTCGTTTTCACCTCGGGGGCGACCGAGGCGAACAACCTCGCGATCCTCGGCGCCGCGCGCGAGCGCGGCGGAAGCGGCGGCCGCGCCGGGCATGTCGTCACGACCGCGATCGAGCACTCGGCGGTGCGTGCCCCGGTGAGCCGGCTCGAACGCGAGGGTTTCACCGTAACCACAGTCGGCGTCGATCGACACGGCCGCGTGTCGCCGGCCGACGTCGCCGCAGCGCTTCGCGACGACACAGTGCTCGTCTCGGTGATGCTCGCGAACAACGAGATCGGAACCCTGCAGCCGATCGCCGAGATCCGAGACGCCATCGGCGACACGACGTTCCACTGCGACGCAGCGCAGGCCGCGGGCAAGATACGCCTCGACGTGAACGCGCTCGGCATCGACCTCTTGACGCTGTCGGGTCACAAGATGCACGGCCCGCGCGGCGTCGGCGTCTTGTGGCATGCGCCCGGGAGGCGGCTCGAGCCGCTCATGTACGGCGGATCGCACGAGCACGGAATCCGCCCCGGCACGGAGAACGTCGCAGCCGCCTTCGGCTTCGCACTCGCACTCTCGCGTGCGCACCGGCATCTCGACGACAACATCGCGCACATCGAACGACTGCGCACGACCCTCGCCGATGGGCTCGCACGCGGAATCCCGGACGCGGTATTCCACGGATCCCTCGAGCACCGGCTTCCGACGATCGTGAACCTCTCGGTGCCCGGTCTCGAATCCGAAGCGCTCGTTCTCGCGCTCGACTCCGAGGGCATTGCCGCGTCGGCCGGATCGGCGTGCGACTCGCACCGGGTCGAGCCCTCCCACGTGTTGCGCGCG
>JAUIME010000613.1 GCA_030433195.1 bacterium | reverse complement strand
TGTCGCAGTCAGTGTACAAGCGGCTCCACGACAAGGTCTGGAGCGACGACGTCATCGTCGTCGGCATGACCGACGAAACGACGGAACAGATCGAGGCGATCGCGGAAGCGGAGCAGTTGCCGTTCGTTTCCCCATCGAGGTTCTTCTCGTGGCGTGCCGTGCACGGTGCGTGGATGGAGCGGATTGCCCAGGCTCGTCCTGGCGTCGTGACGTGGGACGTCGCGTTCGTGGGCCCACGGCCGCTGTTCGATGCGCACTTCACTGCCGGTGCGAGCGCGCTGCGCGAAGCGGGGGCGAAGGTCGTGGTGGCGGCCGATCGCAGCGACCGGTTCGGACATCCGCTCGTGAGCCCTTCGATCTTGGAGGCGTCGGATGCGTGGGGTTGGCTCGATCTCGTCGGACTGAGTTCGCTCGGGGCCTCAGCGGACGAGGAGCCTCTCGTGCTCGGAACGGGCTTGTTCGCGATCGACCCGAAGCTCGCGCTCACACCGACGCTGTCGCTCGCCACGTATGCCGCCTACCGGCAACCGCACGCGACGCCTCGCTACGTGTGGGAAAGCCCGATGATGTTCGCGACCCTCTCCTACGAGATCGACCCCTTCGTCGAGCCGATCGAAGAAGAGCAGGTTCTCGTGAGTCTCCACATTCCGAATTTCGAGTTCGAGCGGGCCACTCCGGAGATGCCCGAGTACGGGATGATCGCATCGTTGACCACGCTGCCATCCGCTGAAGTGCTCGACTCTCGGACGGTCGCGTACCACGAGGTCTTCGAGATGGACGAGGCGACGCTCCTCGAGACGTTCGGTGGGCGGATGGTCGTCGTTGGCGACCTGCGCGAGAATCCGGGCCAAGGTGCGAGCGCCGATCGTACGAGGATTCTCGACGGACGGGGCCGCTTCCGCGACTCGTTTGCCGTCTATGCACACGCTACCGCCGTGAGCGATCTCGCCATGGGTTCGCGCTTTCATCGTGCATCGGCGCTCGCGGAGGTCCTCGTGTTCTTCCTCGTCGCCGCGGCCGGGGGTTCTTGGATGCGGAGTCGTCGAACGGGGTGGCGAAGTCGTGCTGCGCTCGCACTCGCGCTCGGGGGAACGGCGTCGAGTCTCGCGGTCGTGTTCGTGATTGCGGCCCTCGTCGGCGTGGCGTTCTCGCCGACGGCAGCGGTCGCGGTCTGGATCGCGGGATTGGCTTCGGGTACCCTGATCGGCGCGATCGAGCGACGCTCGAAGCCTTGGCTTCGTCCCGCTCAACGGCTTACCGGATTCCCGACACCGACGCCCACGCCAGGGCCGGCGGTGTCCACAGCCTGGCGGTACAAATCGATCGGAAGGGGAACGTCATGAACAGCGAAGACGAACGGGGATGGATTCGAGTCGATCGGGGACACGTTGCCCCCTTCTCGCGAAGGCGTCGCGCGGCGGTCGCGGTCTTCTGCGTACTTCTGGTTACGCTGCAGGTAGCGTGTCGGATCTGTTGCGACTGCGATGACAGCGCATCGCCACGGCCGTACGTCATCGACAAGACCGTCGAAGACCCCGACCTGCGTGTCGATCGGGCGGGTCCTCCCGATACGGTCCTGACGAAGAACTATGTGATCAGCTGGGGCTCGCTGATTTACTTCTTGAGTCAGTACGACAACGTGACCTTCCAGGGAGTTGCCGGGGGACCGGTCGGAAGCGAGCGGCTACCGGGTGGGGTGATCATCGTCAACTACCTGGGGGCTCCCGCGACGTGGCACTTCCTGACGGGCGAAGCGATGGTGTTGCATCCCGCAGGGAATCCGCAGGCCGGAGTTGCCACGAGCGATGTCGGCGACACGATCCTGACGTCGACTTCGGGTCCCGTCGATCCACCCGTCGATGACGACAAATGGGTGACGATGAAGCTGCTCGACGTTCACGACATCCGCCCGGACATCGTGCACGTACCGTTTCTCGAAGGCGGCACCTGGCACCCGTCCGGGGCGTCGACGCTCGGCGCGACGTACGCGGAGGCCGACGAGATCCTCACGTACCTCGGACTCCAACTGCAGTCGACGGCAACGAGTGGACGAGTATCGAAGATTACCAACCCGAAGCCGGGATCGATCGTACCTGCGGGTACCGTGGTCACGATCGATTTTGCGCCCGACTCGACCCCGATCGAGGCGCTGGGCGACACGCCTTCCTCGGCGATCCCCGTGACCGCACCGGGATTCGTCCGTGGCGAGCTCAACCTCTATCATCGTGACGACGTGCAGAAGTCGAGCTACTTCGGATCGGCCGAGTGTTTCGGCCGAGGACCGGACGTGTTCTACCGCCTGCCTTCGACCGTGCACGGAAAGACCGTGAGCATCATCGAGACGACGGAAGAACAGTTGACCATCTCGGCGTGGACGCGCGATGTGACGACCGGCAACCTGTCGATGATTCCGGGGGCTTGTTGCAAGGCAATGCCGCCCGTTCCTCTCGGCAACATCTCGACGCCGACCTCGTTGAGCTACACCGGCGCGTTCGTCAGGATCGAGTTCCAAGCTCCGACGGATCCGAATCTCGAAGTGATCCTCATGGTGGAGCACGATCGCCGAGATATCGCGATGTTCGATCTCGAGTTCTCGTGGTACTAGCCGACATGAGTGGGTTCGGTCGATGAAGCCGCTCGGTTGGGCGCTCGCCGTCGTCGTGGTGACTTGCGTCATGTTCGCCGGCTGGCGCGTGGTGCGTGGCCCAGCGGGTCCGCCCGATCGAGAACCGGCGACGCAACGTGAGCGTGCGAACCCGGAGGGTTCGCAACGCTCGTCGAGCGAGCTCGGTGGGTCGCGGGATCACGCCAACGACACGGGTGACGGATTCGGGCAGTCGAGCCGAAGCGGCGTAGACCCGGGCGCAACGTCGACCCCTCCGACCGATGATGCGGCCCAACGCGTCGCGGAGCTCCGCGCCGAGATCGAGCGGCTTGCGACGGCGCGACCGGTCGATGACGGATCGCTGCGGCGGGCGCTCGAGCGCGCGCTCGACGAGGGGGGCGGCGGAGTCGCGCTCGTGTTGGACGTGGCCGCGAGCGGGGAGCTCGCGTTCGCCGGTCGCGCGGCGATGATCGGGGAGTTGCTGCGGGGGGTCGACGACGAGCGCATCGTACCGGCGCTTCGATCGGTGGTGGAGGCGTCGATCGAGGGCGGGGATTGGCGCGAGGTGACCGGTTATCTCGACCGGCTCGCGGACGAGCCCGAACGCGTTGCCGATTTGTTCGAGCGATTGATCGACGTGCGGGTCGGCTCGATCGCGGTGGAGGCCATGCGTCGGTTGCCGCGTCTCGAAGGATCGATCGACGTGGCCGCGATCCTCGCTGGCGTGACGGCGTCGACTTCACGGTCCGACATTCTGCTCGCGAGTCTGTACGAGTTCGAATCGAGGGCGGTGCGTGCGCGTGTCCTAGAGACGGTCTTTGGGGAGTCGTTGCCGCGCGCCGCGCGGACGAGTGCCTACGCGCAGATCGGCAAGTCGGTGGAGCCGGGTGAACTCGATGCGTTCGTGGCCCCGTTCCCCGGGGCGCCCGAAGATACGCGTGCGGTCATTCTCGGTGCGCTCGCGGGTCTCGCCGAGAACCCGGATCTCTCGGCATCGGATCGGGTGAGCGCGGGCACGCCGATCCTGATCGCCGCGCTCAGGATCG
>JAUIME010000612.1 GCA_030433195.1 bacterium | reverse complement strand
CAGCACGACGCTCGGATCGTCCATCGCCGCTCGTAGTGGGCCGAGCGAATCGGGGTCGCCGAGATCGCCGAGGACACGCGCGATGATCGCTTGCTCGGGGCCGCCCTGGCGCAGGCGCTCGATCAAGAACCCGAGCACACGCTCGCTCGGATAGTGTGCGAGCACGAGCGCCGCGTCGTTCCGCGTGTCGGCGTCGATCGTCGCCGTGACCATCGCGAACAGGTTCGGCAGCACCGCCGGATCGGCGTGTTGCGCGAGGGCGAGCACGAGCGCGCGCGTGCGAGGCACGTCGAGCTCGGGAAGGCGGATCGATGCGCCGTCGCGCCGCACGCCGAGCGCGCGCTCGAGCGTCGTTCGGGCGCGGTAGTCGGACGCTTCGCCGAGCGCGAACGCGAGCGTTTGCCACGCGGGCTCGTCGCCTTGGCTCGTCAGTCGTCGGATCGCCTCGGCGCGCATCGCGGGGCTCCCGTCTCGGATGAGTCGCGCCACGAACGGTACGCGATCCGACTCGACGCCGGGGGTCCAGCGATCGAGGATGGCGATCTCTTGATCGGCCGTGATCGACGACAGATCGGCCGCGAGCAGCGCCGTCCGCGCGACCTCGTCGAAGCTGTCGGCCAGCACGCACAAGTCGCGGATCGCGGAAGCGCGCTCGACCGGATCGCCGAAGCGCATCGCGTCGACGAGATCCTCGTAGTACTCGACCGAGACCGAGAGCGCGCGCTCCGGGTTCACGTCGCGAAGCGAGCGAACGACGAGATTCCGTAGCGATTCGAAGCCGGCGTAGAACATGCGCCGCTCGACGACCTCGCCCGACGGGCGCAAGAAGATGAACTGCGGGACTTCCGAGAACTCGGTCGTGAGGAACAGCGCTGCGATCGGCTCTTCCGCGGCCGTATGCTCGGCGCACGTGACCGAACCGAACTTCGCGCACTTGCCGTCGTCGCCTGCTCCGTGGTCGAACGTCGACGACACGACGGGAATCGTCTCGTTGATCAACGTGACGAGCCCCGGCTGGCGCAGCGTGTTGGCCGCCGTGTACTCGTTGGCGACTTCGCCGTCCATCGTCATGAAGAGCATCACGGGGGCGTTTTCGTCGACGGCGCGGTCGAGCGCGTCGGCCATCGACGGCCGCCACTTCACGCGGGGCTCGGGTCCGCCCGGCCGCAACGTCACGAACTGCGGGCCCGGCACGGCGCCCGGCCCGATGCGCACGAGCCGCCGGTGTGCGCGCAGACCCGGTTGGCTCACCTCGAGCACGAAGTCACCGAACGCCACGTCGTCGAGCGCGAAACGACCGCTCGCGTCGGTCGTCGCCGTGAATCCGTGTTCTTGCTCGGGCGAGTCCCACGTGAAGTGCGCGATCGGATCGACGAGCGGCCCGAGTCGCACCGTCGCCCCCGATACCGGCTCGCCCTCGGAAGTCGTGACGCGACCCGTCATCGGATACCCGCGTGTCATGGTGACGTCGCGTGGCTCGGGCGCACGGCCTCGCGTCGCGGCGACGGGCGTCACGACGTGTTGCGGCAAGCCCTCGGCCTCGATCTGCACGGCGAAGTCACGGTCGAGCGGAAGGCCGCGCGCTCGGAGCCGTCCCGACTCGTCACTCGTGAGAAAGACGTTGTCGACGCCGCGGGTCGCGAAGCGGCGCAAGTCGAGCGGGTACACGAGCGCGGTCGCGTTCGCGACGGGATCGCCGGATTCGTCACGCAGATACAGTTCGAACGCGGCGCCGAGCACGAGCTCGATCGTCCCCGCGTCGAGTGCGTCGCTCTCACCGCCGTCGCGCGGTACGTCGTGTTGGAGACGCAAGTAGTCGTTCGACGTCACGAGCAGCTCGATCGGGGCGTTCGCGGCGCCAGGCGGCGACGTGGGTCCGACGGGTGCCACGCGCGCGACGCCATCGAGCGCGAAGCGACCGTCGCCATCGGTCGACGTGACCGCCATGCCCACGGAAATCTGCGCGCCCTCGACCGGCGAGCCGCTCGCGGCGTCGACCACGCGTCCGCGCACGAGCACGGAAGGAGCGAGCTCGAAGCGCAACGGCTCGCGATCCGCACCGAACACGAATCCTCGCGCCACGAGTGCATGGCCGGGTGCGGTCAGTCGGATGCCGTATCGACCGTCCTCGACCGAATCGAAGCGGAACCGTCCCGCCTCGTCGGTCGTGACCGTTTCCCGTACCGGGAATCCCTGCGTCAGTTCGAGGAGTTCGACGGTTGCGCCGCTCACGGGGTTCTGCGTCGTCTGCGCGGTCACGACTCCGGTGACGGCCGTCGCGTCGTTCGCATCGGTCGTCTGTGCGCGCAGCGACGCGAGCGGCAACAGCGACGCGAGAAGGACGCACGAAACAAGACGAAACACGCCGTTCGGCGCGATTCCAGGGGTTTTCATGGGGCGTGTCTCCAAGGAGGGATCGACTCGAGACGGTCATCCTATCCCTTGGCGGCGTCGATTTGAACCCGGCAGACTCGCGTCGCGCGCGATGGATGGTGAATCTCAGTCAGGTCTTCTGCTTGCGGGCCTTGCGGCTCACGGGGAAGTACAGGTCGACGCGCGTGCCTCGGCCGGGCTTGCTCCGCAGCCGGATCTCGCCGCGATGGTCTTCGACGATCTGCTTCGAGATGATGAGGCCGAGGCCCGTCCCCTTGATCTTCGTCGTGAAGTAGGGCTCGAAGATCTTCTCCATTTCGTCGGCTTCCATGCCGCGGCCTTGGTCCTCGACGCTCACCGTGACGATCTTGCGCTCGGCGCGATACTCGGTACGCACGCGCAGCACGCCCTCCTTGCCCTCCATGGCGTCGAGCCCGTTCTGGATCAGGTTCGCAAAGACGCGCTTGAGGTGCCCCGGATCCGCGTCGATCGGCGGCATGCCCACTCCGAGCTCGCACTCGATCTTCAGACCGTCGCGAAGCCCCTCGGAGTACATCGGCAGCACCTCTTCGATCATGCCGTTGACGTCGTGCGACGTCAGGCTCACGGGATGCAGCCGGTAGAACGCCGAGAAGTCGGACACGAGCTGCTGCAGGTTCTCGACCGACGACAGGATCGTCTTCGTACCGCGATCGAACATCTGATCGAATCGCTCGGAGCGGTCCTCGAACGCGGCGCGCAGTTGCTGCGTGCTGAGACGAATCGGAGTGAGCGGGTTCTTGATCTCGTGGATGACCTTCTCGACCGCCTCCTTCCACGCCGTGAGCTTCTTCGAGTAGATGAGCTGCGTCACGTCGTCGAAGACGACGACGCTGCCGACGTCGCGATCCGTCTCGTCGCCGCCGAAACGTGTGACGCGCACCGAGAGCGAGCGCTTGCCCTTCGACGCCTTGACGACGACCTCGCCACCACCGGTCGGCTCGTCGTCGGCCTCCAGCGCTTCGACGATCGCTTGGCGAAGCGACGCGAGTCCGTCGCCCGCGAGCGCTTCTTCGACGGACCGCCCCTCGACCGCCTCGCCCTCGAGATCGAGGATCTCTTCGGCGCGCTCGTTGAACGTCGCGACGCGCCCCTCGCCGTCGATCGACAAGACGCCTGCGCCGACGTTGTCGAGCACCGCCGCCAGGTAGTTCTTGAGGTGCGTGAGGTCCTCTTCGGAGCGGCGCAGCTCACGCGTGCGATCCGACACCATGCGCTCGAGCCCGCGGCTGTACTGCT
>JAUIME010000611.1 GCA_030433195.1 bacterium | reverse complement strand
TCGTTGCTCATGGTTCTTCCGGTTGTCGATGAGGACGTCCCGTGACGCACGGTCACGATGACGCAGTTTCTTGCGTGATCTGGACGAGGTTGCCGCAGGTGTCGTCGAACACGGCGGTGATCACGGTCCCGAGGTCGGTCGGCGGTTGTGTGAATCGTACACCGAGTGCTTCGAGCCTCGCGTGTTCGGCGGCGACGTCGGTCACCGCGAATGACGCGGTCGGGATCCCGTCTTCGACGAGCGCCGACACGAACGGTCGCACCGCAGGGTGGGCATCGGGTTCGAGGAGTAACTCGGTGCCTTCCGGATCTTCCGAAGAGACGACGGTGATCCAGCGGTACTCGCCGCCGAGCGGAATGTCGTGCTTTTTCCGGAAGCCGAGCGTCTCGGTGTAGAACCGCAGGGCGTGGTCTTGGTTCTCGACGAACACGCCGGTGATGTTGATTCTCATGCTCGCGTCATTCCTCGCGCGGTTCGGTGGGCCAGCGCTTCGTGAGCGCCTCGAGCGGTCTGCCGTCGAACCAGTGGAACTTGTACCGGCCTTCGCGCTTCACGATGATCAATCCCGCCGCTTCCAAAATGTCGAGATGCTGCGAGATCGCTTGCCGCGACGACGAGATACCGTGCTTCATGGTCAACCGACCGCAGATCTCGAACAACGTCTGTCCGTCGCGCTCCACGAGTTCGTCGAGAATCGCGCGTCGTGTCGCGTCGGCGATCGCTCGGAAGACGTCACTCATGGGTCATGCCGGTTCTCGTGGAGTCCGCGCGGATTGTAGGCAAGTGACTGCTTGCATGTCAACGTTGGCGACGGGATTTCTCGCATCAGGATCCTGCCGACTCGCGCATCTCACTTGCGGCGGGCGCGCATCAAGAGATCGCCCATGAGGATTCGCGGGCGGTCGCTCGGGACGAGCGGTTGGCGCTTGACGTCGGAAACGGTCCAGACGGCTTTCGGGTCGGCGGTTTGGATCGATTCGAGGAGTCGAGGGACGCGACGGCGTCTCTCCACGACGAGCAGCACCTCGACGGACTTCCCGCCATCGCCGTGGCCGACGAGCTCGGTGACCGAGTGCCCGAGCTGGCGCAGCGTTCGCGCCAGCTGGACGTCGCGGTCCTCCGAGACCACGCGCACGAGCTCGGAACCCATCGCCATGCGCGCTTCGAGCGAAATCCCGACGATGTTCCCGGCCGCGAATCCGCCGGCATAAGCCACCGCGAGGTACCAGGCGTCGAGGTTCTGGAAGACCTGTCCGGCCGCGGTCAGCCACAACAGCACCTCGACGAACCCGAGCGCTGCGGCCCAGTATCGATGACCGCGGAAGACGATGATCGTGCGAACCGTGCCGATCGAGACGTCGAGGATACGTGCTACGAAGATCCCGACCGCGAGTAGCGCGGGATTGGCCTGCAAGAATTCGAACAAGGTGGATCTCCCTTTTGCGGCTCCGCGGGCGGCGATCGGAAAACGATCGCGGACGGAGTCGAATACGTCGTAGAGTCGGCAGTAGCCGCATCCTTGCAAATCGGCTCGCGGCGCGCGAAGCGATTCGACGACGCGCGGGTCGGCTGACGATCGAAAGGAGAGATCCAACACCATGCAGACGCGATCCAAAAGGAAGATCGAACGGGAACGGGGCAAGGGCCGAGCGCTCGCGATCGTCGGCGCACTCGCCGCAATGGTCGTGGGATTCGGCAGCGGCGCGTGGTTCATGGGGACCGGCGTCGTGTCGGGCCAGACGATGGAGGACCCCGCGGCACAGATCGCCGCGCAAGCGAAGGCGATGAAGCGCTTCGAGCGCATGGACGGAACATGGCGCGGCGATGCGTGGCAGGTGACTCCGGCCGGCCAGCGCGTGACGATGACGCAGACCGAGCGCGTGGGTCCGATGCTTGACGGGTCGATCCGCGTGATCGAGGGGCGAGGATACCTCGCGGAGGGCGTCGTCGGATTCAATGCGTTCGCGGTGATCTCGTACGACACCGGATCCGGTACCTACCAAATGCGTTCGTACGCTCAGGGACGCCGCGGTGATTTCACGATCGAGCCGACCGACGACGGATTCGTCTGGTCGATTCCCGCGGGGCCCGCGACGATCCGTTACACGGCCGTCATCAAGGGCGGCACGTGGAAGGAGATCGGCGAGCGAGTCGACAGTGCCGGCAAGGTGTACCGTTTCTTCGAGATGACGCTCGAGCGCATCGGCGACACCGAGTGGCCCGCCGGAGGTGCGGTCGCGCCGGAGTGAACGGGCAAAGGCGCCGGCACGAGGTGCGCGGTGAGGTCGTGCCTCGTCGTGTGCCGAGGATCGCGGTGACGCGGAAGTGCGGGGCAAGCAAGGTGCCCGGACCGGGCGCTTCGACGACCCGGTCCGGACGTGGTTCGAGCTAGGCCACTATTTCTCGTTTTGCTCGCGCTTCGCGCCGGCCTTGGCGTCGCTCGTCTTCTTCGAGGCGCGGTCGCCGTCGTTGATGCGATCGACCGCCTCGCGCGCGGCGGCGGCGACTTCGGGGTCGTCGTCGGTCATGAGTCGGATGAGCATCGGCAGCGTCTCGGCGACGCCCAGAGTCCCGAGCGATCGCGTTGCGGCGACGCGGATCTCCGACGGGTTGTCGGCGCGCGCTTGCGCGAGCAGGGCTTCGGCCGGCGAAGTTCCTTCGAGCTCGGACTCGTTCATCCACTTCGTCCATCGGTCGATCCGCTCGTGATACTCCTGGATCGCGTCGAGGGACTCGGCAGCCTTCTGGCTCACGTTGCCGTTCGGATCGCGCAGCGCATCGAGCAGCGCGGGTACGGCCGAGCGCTCGCGCATTCGGCCGAGGAGCAAGGCCGCCGCGATTCGATTGTCGGCGAATGGATCGTCGAGAGCGGCGATGAGCGGAGCGACGGGTTCCTTCGATCCGTGGCCGTAGAGCGCGAACATCGCGCGCTCGCGAACCTTGGCATACGTATCCTCGAGATTTCCGCGGACGGTCGGGGCGAGCTCGGCACCGAGCCGTCGATCGAGGACCACCGTGAACGCGGCCGCCCGCGCTGACGACAACGGATGGCGTAGGAGCTTCCGCATCGCGTCGAGCGCGGCCTCTCGATTCGGGCCGTCGGCGTGCGATTCGAGAAGCCACTCGATGCTGTCGAGTCGAACGCCCGTCGTGTCGTCGTCGAGGCTCGCGATCGCGAACTCGACGGCACCGCGGACTCCCGTGTGGAGATGCTCGAACAGCTTCTGGTACACACGCTCCCGAAACGGCTCGTCGTCGGTCGAGAAGTTCGGCAGATGTCGACAACATGCCGCGAGGAAGCTCGGTCGGAGCCGGTTTCGATCCGGACGAACTCCGAGCGCGTGCTCGACTTCGCGCCACACATCCGCGAGGCCGAGAGAGAGGACGTCCTCGAAAACCTGGCGCTCTTCGCCGGATTCGAGCTTCGACGCATCGGTCATCACGATCGACGTGAGCAATCCGAATCCCGCGTCGTTCGTCACACCGAGCCGATACGCGGCCGAAGCAAGCTCGACAACGAGCGTGCCGTTACGCGTGGAGAGGAACTGAAGAATCGCGAGGCGAGTCGCGCGCGGGCAGTCCTCGATCCGAACGATGTCGGCCAGTGCACGCCACGCGGCTTCGTCGTCTCGCTCGAAGAGGCGGTGCGAGACAAA
>JAUIME010000610.1 GCA_030433195.1 bacterium | reverse complement strand
GATGCCGGGCAGAATCATCGCGCAGATCGCGATCGCGCCGCTCAGGAACGCGTACGGGAGTGTCGGATCACCGCCGGTCGATGCGCGAAGGCCCGTGAGCCAGAAGGCGAACACCGCGCCGAGGATTCCGGCACCGACGAGCGGGCCGACCGAGCCGCGCCGCTCTTCGTGAGCCATGCGCGCGACGAGCACGCTCGACGCGAGGATGAGACCGAAGAACGCTCCGAGCGTCGCGGGGCGTGTCGACGGTTCGGTCAACAGATGATTCATCACGCTCGCGAGGCCGACGATTCCGGTGCCGATCCCGACGAACAATGCCACGAGAAAGCGCAGGTCGATGCGTCGCGCGGCGTCGGCGATCCGCAGATGCACGACGTCGCGCACGAACGCCATGTCGACGCTGCTGATCGCGGCGATGAGGCGCTCGTAGATCCCCAAGATCAGCGCGACGGTGCCGCCCGAAACGCCGGGCACGATATCGGCCGCGCCCATGGCGAGACCGCACGCCGCGTGTCGCGCGTCGCCGACAACTCCCGGCGCGGCGCCCGGCGATTCGCTCGCGGCGCCGTAGCCGGTCGACTCGGCCAGGCAGGTCTCACCATCGTCCGGAGCCTCAGCGCTTCGGGGTTGCGCGTCGGTGGTTTCCGACTTCTCCGTTCGGCGTTTCATGACCGCCTCAGTCCGGTTGCTTGCGGAACAGGTTCTTCGTGACGTACCAAGCGATCGTCGGGTTCTCTTTGAGGCGACGCATCGAGTACGCATACCACGAACGCCCGAACGGGATGTAGACGCGAAGCGGATGGCCCCGATCGATCAGCAGATCGCGGAGCTCGTGGTCGACGCCGAGCAGCATCTGGAACTCGTAGCGATCCTTCGGAACGTCGTAGCGATACAGGATGCGCAGCGCTTCCCACACGCAACGCTCGTCGTGCGTCGCGATCGCCACGTAGCCGTCGTTCTTCACGAGCTCCTCGACGAGCAGCCCGAAGTTCTTGATGACGACCGTGCGGTCTTTGTACGCGATCTTGCGCGGCTCGACGTAGATCCCCTTGCACACGCGCACGCTCGGCTTCAGGTCGCGCATCGCGATGAGGTCGTCGAGGCTTCGTCGCATGTACGCTTGGATCACGAACCCGACGTTGTCGAAGTCTTCGCGCAGCCGCCGGTAGATCGCGAGCGTGTCGCTCGTGACCGGCGAGTCTTCCATGTCGATCCGCACGAAGTTTTTCTTCGCGGCCGCGGCCTCGACGATGCGGCGCACGTTGCCGTAGCAGAACTCGCGATCGAGCAGCAAGCCCATGTGCGTGAGCTTGACCGACACGTTCGAGTCGAGCGAATCGCGGTCGATCGCTTCGAGCGCTTCGATGTACTCGTCGGCGGCCTTCGACGCCTCGTCTTGCGTGGCGACGAACTCGCCGAGCACGTCGAGCGTGGCGCGCGCGCCCTTGGCGTTGAGGTCGCGAACCGTGGCGATCGCATCGTCGAGCGATTCGCCGGCGACGTAGCGCGCCGAGATCCGCCGCACGACGGGCTTCGGCACGAGGGGCATCGCGCTGACGATGAGACGATTGAGAAGCTTCATGCGGGATGGCATCCGGCAGGCCGCAGAGGCTCCCGCGACGCAGCCGGGCGGCGCGCCTCCATCGGAACCTCCGAACGGCAAACTCTAGGAAGCGGCCCGCCCGATTTCAACAGGCGCGTGGCTCGAGCTCGAGCTCCGGATCGAGTTCGGGATCGAAGGCCGGCTCCGGGTCGAAGGAGGGCTCGATTCGCGGCGGTTCCGAATCGGAGAGTGCGGTCGTCTCGGGCGGCTCGTCGGGCGCCGGCGGGGCCGATCGTTGCAGGATGATGACCACCACGCCCGCGACGATCACCGCGGCCGCGACGAGCGTACGCGGCGTGATCGGCTCGCCCGCGAAGGCCCACCCGAGCACGACCGCCACGACCGGATTCACGAACGCATAGGTCGCGACGCGAGACGGCTGCGCGTTGCGAACGAGCCAGCTGTAGGCGGTGAAACCGACCAGGGAGCCCACGACCACGAGATACACGAACGCACCGCGCGACCGAGCGGTCACCGCGGAGGCATCGAACGCGCCGACTTCTCCCGACGCGACACCGGCGAGCGTGAGCATCGCGCCCCCGGCCATCATCTGCATGCCGGCCAGCACCTGCGGCGAGCTCGGCACCGAAAGATGCCGCGAACGCAGCGAGCCGTACGCCCACGAGCACGCCGCCATGACGACGACGAGCGCACCGATCGGATGCACGGGCTCGCCCGCCGAGTGACCTCCGGGCCCGACGAGCACCGCCACGCCCGCAAAGCCGAACACGAGCCCGACCGCGAGGCCGAGTGTCGGACGCACACGCTCGCGACCGACCCACAACAGCACGACGATCCACAGCGGCTCCGTCGCGACCAACAACGCCGTGAGCCCCGACGGCACGTACTGCTCGGCCCAGACCACCCCGCCGTTGCCGCCCAGCAACAAGAAGCCGCCCACGATCGCGGCCGATCGCCAATGCTCGCGAAGCGGCGGCGCCGCCCCGCGAAGCCTCGCGAACCCGTACAGAACCGCACCGGCGATGAGGAACCGCACGCCGGCCATCGTGAACAGCGGCAGCGACTCGATCGCGAAGCGGATCATGAGGTACGTCGAACCCCAGATCAGGTAGACCGCCGCGAAGGCCATGAGCAGGCGGACCCGCATGCTCGTCGAGAGCGTGGTCATGATCGACCTCCGCTGCCCTTGTCGCGGCGCGAGCGGGGCTCGGGAGAACGACGCGGCTTCTTCTTGGCGGTGCGCGGCCGCTCTTGGCGACGCACGGGGCGGCGCGGCGTATCCGACGAGCGGCGCGATTCGTCTTCACGCGCCTCGTCGGGCGCGGCGGGTTCGGCGCCCGGAATCGGCAAGGCCCCCGACTCCTTCAGCGTGCCGAGCACGACCGTGGTGTTGGTCGAGCGGATCTTGTCGATGGCGCCGATCTTCTCGCGGCAGAACCGGCCCAGCGACTCGGGGTCGGCGGCACGAACCTTCACGAGATAGCAGTCCTGACCGGTGATGTGATGCACCTCTTGGACTTCGGGAATCGCGGCGAGCGCCTCCCCCACGGCATACGTCCCGTACGACTCGTCGGTTTTGACGAAAACGAAAGCCAGCAGCCCGAGGTCGAGCGCGAGCGGATCGATCCGCGCCTCGAAACCCTCGAGGACGCCGCGATTCTGGAGCTTTCGGATCCGCTCGAGGACCGCCGAAGCGGTCAACCCGACCTCGCGCGCGATCGACGCGTTCGAGGCCCTTGCATCCGACTGAAGAATCGTCAGTATTTTGGAGTCTATACTATCGATCATTCGGCCATCGCCGATCACTGCCTTCGGTTTGCTCGCCAGATGACCGAAGCTGGCATTGGCGATACCCAAGTTCCCTTCTGCATTCTCAAAGTCGATAGGATTCACCTTATGCGGCATGGCACTGCTGCCCACTTCTCCTGCCACGATACGCTGCTTGAAATAGTCCATGGAGACATAGGTCCAGATGTCACGGCAGAGGTCCAGCAGGATCACGTTGATGCGCGAGAGATTGTCCATCAGCGCTGCCAGATTATCATAGTGCTCTACCTGTGTGGTGGTCTGAGAGCGGGACACGCCCAGATCCTCCGAACA
>JAUIME010000609.1 GCA_030433195.1 bacterium | reverse complement strand
CCGGTTCTTTCGGATCTCGGTGCCGCTGCCGGCGATCGCCTTGTTGCCTTGGTGGCGAAGAACGGTCGCAATCCCGCGGTGCAGCTCGTGGATGCCGCGACGGGAGCGTGGGGCGAGCAGCTTTCGGTTCCCGAGGGCGCGTGGTCTCTCGCATCGAGTGCGTCGGGATCGCGGATCGCGGTCGGCATGCGGGATCGCGACATCCACGTCATCGATCTCGACGACGCGACGCGGAAGGTTCTCGACGGTCATGCGAACGCCGTGCGTCATGTCGCGTTCTCGGATCACGAACGCCGTTTGGTTTCCCTCGACGTCGAGAACGAGATTCGCGTTTGGTGGCTCGATGTGGAAGCCCCGGGGAGGATCTTTCAGCTTCCCGAAGACGTGCGCGGTGAGAGCGTCGGGTTTCTTCCGCCGAGTTCGCGGATCGTCGCGACGACGCCCCACGAGTGGTTCGTCTTCGACGAGGCGCGCACGTTCGGGCGTGTTCTGCGCGGGCATGATCGCTACGTGCAATCCGTTCACTGGTCGCCCGACGGCGCGACGCTACTGACCGGCGCCAATCAGGACGGTATCGGAGTCTGGGACGTGGCATCGGGACGACTCGCCGCGAAGATCCGCGTGGGGTCCGATCTCGGCCGTCTCGAACTCACCGAGAACGGAACGCGCCTCGTCGGTCGACGTGCTTCCTGGGACGTCGCCACGGGAGAGCGGCTCGCCGGTTCATTCGACTCGCAGCTCCCGTTGATCCGAAGCGGACCGCACGGTGCGTTCCGACTACAGACCCGATCGAATCACGTGGACATCATGCCGTTCGACGCGAGCGCCGACGCCGAACCCGCCGACTCGCTGCCGATCGGCGCTCCGATTCACGACCTCGCGATGCATCCGGACGGCCGTCGGCTGTTCGTTGCGACGAAGGACGGCGTCTCGGTTTGGGACGTCCACGATCGGCGGCCGCTGGCGAGTCTCGACGCGCACCGCGGGCGCGTCGACTGCGTCGAAATCGATGCGGAGGGGACCCGCATCTTCACGGGCGGCAACGACGGATCCATCTGGATCTGGGACGCGACGACGCTCGACCCGCTGCTCGAACTGAAGGGGCATACTTCGTACGTGATGGACGTCGCACTCTCGCCCGACGGAGCGACGCTTGCCTCGGCATCGGGCGACGCGACCGCGCGCCTTTGGGAGACGACCCCCGAGCACCGGCGCCACGCGGCGTCGCGCGAGTACGATGCCGCGCGCCACCACATCGACTCCCGAGTCGACATCTGGCTCGACGAGCTCGGCGAGCCGTCCCGAGTCGCGCAGAAGATCCGAGACGACGACACGATGGACGCGGTCACCCGTCGCGCGGCGCTCCACGCGCTCCTCGCGGCGTCGGTCGACAAGGCGAGGCATCGCGAGACAACGGCGGGGCAGTAGACGGCCCGCTGCACCGAGTTCTTCGGTTTCGCTTCAGCACCTGCCGCGCGCGAGACGCGGAATCTCGCTTCTTTTTCGAGATTCCGGCCCGCCGCCGCTTCCCTTCCGTGCAACCCCTCTCGGACACCGACGAGAGCGTGCTCGATCGAGCACGACCGAGACCGACGACCTCACGCAACGGAAGGCGAACTCGTGGACACGAATGCACAGATGATGACGGATACGGCGGCGAGCCGCGGTCGAGAGCCTCTGCGGGGCGAGATCGTACGAACCTCGGTCGTCGCGCGAGTTGTCCTGGTCGCGCTGCTGGCCGGTGGGATCCTCGCGACGGCGGGGTCGGCGCTCGCCGGAGACTGCGCGGTGTCGCTCCAGCATGCCCTCTTCGGGGACGTGCCGGAGATGAGCGCCGGCTTCGGGACCGATGTCGATGTACGTGGTGACGTCGCGATCTTCGGATTGCCCGAAGGCAGCATGGGCGACGGCGCCGTCGAGATCTACCGACTCGTGGGTATGGACTGGCTCCTCGATGCGAGGCTCGAGGCACCTCCGTCGAATCCGGGTCATGCCTTCGGCGAGGCCGTTGCCATTTCGGGCGATTGGGCACTCGTCGGTACAGGTCAATCCGACGAGGCGTACTTCTACCGATACGACGGGTCGAACTGGCTTCTCGAGCAGACTCTCACGGGCGAGCGCTTCAGCCGGTTCGGGGGCGCGGTCGACCTCGACGGTTCGGTCGCCATGATCGGCGCTCGCGAGGCGAACCTCGATGCGGGTGAGGTTTGGTTCTATCGGTTCGACGGATCGGCTTGGGTGGAGGAGGCGCGGTTCCTCGGGAGCGAGGAGGACGCGTGGTTCGGTTCGTCCGTGAGTGTGCGCGGCGACCGAGCCGTTTGCGGCGCCGAGCATCAGGGCGAGTTGGCGGGTGCGGCGTTCGTCTTCGAGTACGACGGCACGTCTTGGAACTCGTCGGAGCTTCCGCAGTCGGCGCCCGAGAACTTCACGCAATTCGGAACGTCGGTCGCGATCTCCGAATCGGGCACCACGATCCTCGTGGGGCAGCCTGAGGTCGATACCGGTCGAGGGGCCGCGTGGATCTACAAGTACGACGGATCCGGTTGGGTCGAACGGCAGCGGCTCGTCTCCGACAATCGGTTCGACTTCGAGGGTTTCGGGTCGGCCGTCGCGGTCAGCGACGACCTCGCGATCGCAGGATCTCCGTATCGTTCGATGGAGCGGGGCGTGGGTTTCGTCTTCCGCCGTGTCCGCGCCCGGTTCGAGTTCGCAAATCGCATCTTCCCGGAGGTCCGCAACGACGATGCGCGCTTCGCGGCCGCGATCGCGCTCGACGGGACGACCGCAATCCTCGGATCACCGCGAGACAGCGTGGCCGAGTCATCTGCGGGTTCGGGGCATGTCTTCGACGTGCCGCTTTGCCCCGATGTCTGCAAGGACGGCTCGATCGATACCGCGAACGGTTATCCGGACGACGTCCTCTTCGTGAACGGCTCGCCCGGGAACGCGCCCGAGCGGACGGTCGACGTCGCTACGGGCGAGCGGATGTGGATCGCGATGTTGAGCGCGCCCGCCGGCAGCCCCGGGAAGTTCGTGGTTCATGCCAACTTCGCTGCGCCGAACGCTTCGACGACGTCGACGCTGCCCGCGAGCATCGGCACGACCTGCTTCGAGATGCGCTTCAACGCCGGCGCGACTCCCGGCGCGATCTGGAACAACATCGGCAAGGAGACCCTCGTCGGAGCGACGCAAGACTTCGAGGGCAACACGACCGATCCCGAGCGCACTCCCTGCATCTTCGTCGAACTCGACGAGGCCGACGTCGCGAGCCTCCTGCCGCCCGGAACGATCGTCACGATGCAGGGTATCCTGCTCGATGCCGGGTCGCTGAGCCCGAAGGCCGCGAGCGTGACGAATGCGGTCGTGGTGCAACTTCTCTGACGGATCACGGACATTCGATTCGGAGTGCCGCGGCTCGGTATCGCCACGGCACTCGTCGGTCATGCGTTCGGCTCTCGGACGATCTGCGGTCGCGCTTCGGAGTCACCGAGTCGCACCGCGAGGTCGCGCATGCAGGTGCGAAGACTATCGTGTTCGTCCATGAACAACCCGATCGCTCGAAAGATGGTTGAGATCGGCCAGGCTCAGCAGCTGGTGCTGTACAAGCTGCTGACGCTGGTGATCTGCTGTGGCGCGATCTATTTCTGCCGACGCACCAAGCAGGCCGAGATCGGGGC
>JAUIME010000608.1 GCA_030433195.1 bacterium | reverse complement strand
ATCACGGATTGAACATCTACACCGAGAAGATCATGCCCTGGTTCCGCTCGCCCGCGTTGCTCGACGCCGCGGTCGAGAGCGGTGAAGCTTGGGACGTGCCGGGCCGCGGCGAGTCCGTGACGCTCCCCGAGGAGCGTGAGCGAGCGATCGCCGACGCGATGCGGGGTGCCTACTTCGGGTTGTGCTGCGAGATCCTCGACTCGGGCATCACGAACGTTTCGGACCTCGAGATGGGGGTGGAGATCGCGCTCGTCATGACGCCGCCGTTCCGACTCATGAACGAAGTCGGAGTGGAGGAGGCGCTACGCCTCGTCGAAGCCTATGCGAAGACGCACGAAGGATTCGTGGTCGCCGAGTCGCTGAAGAAGCAAGCCGCGAGCGGCGAGCCTTGGCGTGTTCCCGTCGTCCATCGCGTCGACGAGGACGGCGTCGCGATCGTCACCATCCGGCGGCCCCGCTTCTTGAACGCTCTGAACGCGGACGTGTTCTCGCAGCTCTGCGACGTCTTCGAGGGCATCGGATCGGACGACTCCGTTCGCGCCGCCGTGCTCACGGGATTCGGAGCGAAGGCATTCGTCTCGGGCGCCGACGTCCACTTCCTCGCGAAGATCGAGTCCGCGAAGGAAGGCGAGGCGACATGCCTCGATTCGCAACGCGCCACGCACGTGATCGAGAGGCTCGGCAAGCCGGTCGTGTGCGCGTTGAACGGGCTCGCGTTCGGCGGCGGCAACGAGATCGCGATGGCGTGTACGGAGCGATTGGCGAAAGCCGGCCAGAAGGTGCTCGTGAGCCAGCCCGAGCCCAATCTCGGAATCATTCCCGGATGCGGCGGCACGCAGCGCCTGCCGCGTTGGATCGGCGTCGAGCGAGCATCGACCTATCTGCGCACGGGTCGCCCGATCTCGTCGGCAGAGGCCGTCGAGATGGGTCTCGTGCGAGCCGAAGTCGACGGCGATCTGCGCGACGCGGCGACCTCGCTCGCGCGCGATCTCGCCGACGGCAAGGCAAAAGCGCGTCCGATTCCGGTGCAGCCGCTCGACGGCGTGCCGACGTCGTTGCCCGACGTCGAGCTCGGACATCTCAGCACCAAGATCGACGGCATCGTCTGCCGCGCGATCCTCGAAGGCGCGCGGATGAGTCTCGACGACGGCTTGCGGCACGAAGCGAAGCTGTTCGGCGAGTGCTGCGAAACCGAAGACATGCGCATCGGGGTGAGCAACTTCATCGAGAAGGGCCCCCGTTCGAAAGCCGAATTCAAGAACGCCTGACGGATTCCCGCCGCGATTCTTCCGAAGCCACGAAACGACCGAGAGGACGCCATGAAGTTCGAGAATGCCTACATCCCTTACGGAGCGTATTGGAGCACGCCGTTTTGCCGCTGGCAGGGGAGTCTCGCGAACCAGCACGCGCTGCGCTTTGCGGCCGACGTCGGCGCTACGCAGCTCGCGGCGCGCGAGATCGACGCGAAGTCGCTCGAAGGCGTCATTCTCGGATTCTCGGTACCGCAGCAGAACAGCTTCTACGGAGCTCCTTGGGTCGCCGGGATGCTCGGCGCCGAGGGCGTGACGGGACCGACGGTCGCGCAGGCGTGCGCCACCTCGGCCAAGTGCGTCGCGATGGGCGCGCAAGAGCTCGACGGCGGATTCCGCGATTCGCTGCTCGTTTTGACGTGCGATCGCACGAGCAACGGACCGCACGTGTTCTATCCCAACCCCGCGGCGCCGGGCGGCACCGGGGACGCCGAGAACTGGGTGATGGACAACTTCGGCCGCGATCCCTTCGCGAAGGGTTCGATGCTGCAGACCGCCGAAAACGTCGCCAAGGAAGCCGGCATCACGCGCGAGGAACAAGAGGAAGTGACTCTGCTGCGCCATCGCCAGTACCAAGACGCGCTCGCCGACGATCGCGCGTTTCAGAAGCGGTACATGGTCTCGCCTCTCGAGGTGAAGGACGCTCGAGGACGCAAGGTGTTGGCGACCGTCGACGGTGACGAGGGAGTTTTCCCGACGACGCCCGAGGGACTCGCGAAGTTGCGGCCCGTGATGGAAGGCGGCAGTGTGACGTTCGGCGCCCAGACGTATCCCGCCGACGGCAACTGCGGCATCGTGATGGCGACGCGCGAGCGTGCCAAGGCGATGAGCCGTGACGCGTCGGTCGAGACGCGAGTCGTCACGTACGGCGAGGCGCGGACGAAGAAGGGCTTCATGGCGATGGCCGTCGTCCCGGCCGCGCGTCAGGCGCTCGACCGCGCCGGTCTCGCGATCGGCGATTGCAAGGCGATCAAGACGCACAATCCCTTCGCCGTCAACGACGTCTACTTCTGCCGCGAGCTCGAGATCGGATTCGACGCGCTCAACAACTACGGGTCGTCGCTCATCTACGGGCACCCGCAAGGACCGACGGGCGCGCGCCTGATCGTCGAGCTCATCGAAGAGCTCGTGCTTCTCGGTGGGGGCCCGGGGCTGTTCGTCGGATGCGCCGCGGGCGACACGGCGTTCGCCATCGTCGTCGACGTGGCTGTCGGATCCTGACCCCGTCTGAATGATCCCGCCCTTCGCGCCGGCCGACATTCTCTTGCGAGGTACCGTGCGATCGCGTACGATGGCGAGCCTCTGACGGGAGTACGGTTGGCGCGAGGCCGTGGGCGACGGCCTCGTGGCTCGATCCGAGGCCGCAAGCGAGGTCGATGCGATGAGCCGAGAGACGGAAGAATCCCTGGCGAACGAGGTCCGAACGGATGACGACAGCGGTCGCGTCGGTCCGGGCATCGCGGGCGGCGGATCGACGACGATCGTCGAGGTTCTGCAGAAGCTCGTCGGCAAGGTCGTCCTCATCGTCAACCCGGAGAGCTACCGCAAGACTCCGATCGGATTCAGCATCGAGAAGGAGACGTACCGCGCCAAGATTCGAGCGCTGCACGAGGACTGTCTCGAAGTGCGCTGCGAGTTCGTCACCGACCCTCGGCGCGGTACCAAGGAAGTGACGGCCCAGTTCATTCCCGTGCGTCAGATCAAGCGGATCTCGGTCGGCCAATCCGATCGCTACATCCACATCTGATCACGCTCCTGCCGTGAATCGCCGTCCGGTCGTCCACCTGCTAGACTGACGCGCACGCTCGGGGTCCATACCTGCCGGTCGCGGTGTCGCATTCGTGATCGAGGGCCGCGGTCGTCTCGATCCGAGCGCGAATCCACGAGGCGAGGCCGAACAGAATCAACACGAAAGGGGTGAGGCGTGGCGAAGACGCTCGGCGAGCTCGCGGCGATCGTGAAGGGTGAAGTCGTCGGTGACGGCGGGGTCGAGATCTCGGGGGTCGCGTCGCTTCGCGAGGCCGGCCCGAGCGATCTCAGCTTTCTCGCGAGCGACAAGTATCGCTCGCAAGTGGCCGAATCCTCCGCGGGCGGCATCCTCGTGCGCGAGGCGATCGACGGGCTCGAGAAGAACTTCGTCCTCGTTGCGGATCCTCATGCGGCCTTGAGCCGCGTCTTGGAGTTGTTCGCCGTCACGTACGACGAGGATGCCTCCGGCGAGGTCCACGAGACCGCTTGCATCGACGAAACGGCGAACGTCGACGCGACGGCGACGATCCATGCTCACGTCACCGTGCGAGCCGGCGCGCAGATCGGCGGCGGATGCGTCGTGCATCCGGGCGCCGTCATCGGGCGCGAGGTCGTCGTCG
>JAUIME010000607.1 GCA_030433195.1 bacterium | reverse complement strand
CGGTCCGATCGCGCTGGCCGACGCGTTCTTTTCGCCCGAGGCGTTCGTCGCGGGCGGCGGGATCGATCCGCTTCTGCGCGGCGCCGCGAGGCAGCGCGCGAACGACGTCGATCCGTTCGTCGTCGATGCGGTCCGCAACTTCCTGTTCGGGCCTCCGGGTGCGGGCGGCTTCGACCTCGCATCTCTGAACATCCAGCGCGGTCGCGATCACGGGCACCCGAGCTACAACGAGGTGCGCGCGGCGTTCGGCCTCGCGCACAAGATCGACGTCGCGTCGATCACGACGGATGCGATCGTGCGTGAGCGACTGCTCGCGACCTACGCCGGCGTGGAGCAGGTCGATGCATGGGTGGGCGGACTCGCCGAGCCGGCGACCGGCGGCGGGCTTCTCGGCGAGACGTTCTCGGCGATCGTCGCCGATCAATTCGAGCGTCTACGCGACGGCGATCGATTCTGGCACGAAAACTACCTGCCGCAGCGATTCCTCGAGAAGGTCCGGCGACAAACGCTGGCGCGCGTGATCCGCCGCAACACCGCGATCGACGCCGAGCTGCACGATCGAGTGCTCCTCGTCCCGTAGTACGACCAACAAACGACCGTCTCGGTGCATGTCACCGATGAGCCCCGCGCGGCGCGACCCTTCGGCCTCGCGGGGCTCTCTCGATCGAGTCGCCACGCGGGCTCGACTGCTATGATGACCCGCGACAGCAGTTTCGGCGGTTCGAGCGAGGGCGGTAGCATGGCGGACGGAGTGAACGAACGAGAGTCGGCGGGTGACGAGCGGATCGACAAGGACGAGCCGCTGCGGCGCGACGTGAAGTATCTCGGCGAGTTGCTCGGCGAGGTGCTCGCCGAGCAGGGGGGAGAGGCGCGCTTCGATCGCGTCGAACGCGCTCGGCTCGCGGCGCGCGATCTTCGTGACGGCGTCGCGGATGCGGAGGACGAGCTCGAACGGGCCGTCCGAGGTCTTCCGGTCGACGAGGCCGAGGCGCTCGTTCGCGCGTTCTCGGCGTACTTCGCGCTCGTCAACATGGCCGAACGCGTGCATCGGATCCGACGTCGGCGGGACTATCTCGCCGAAGGACGTCCGCAGCCCGGAAGTCTCGAAGCCGCGCTGCACGATGCGCGCGACGGGGGACTCGATGCGGACGGTTTCGTCGAGCTGCTCGGTCGGTTGCGGTTGACGCCCGTCTTCACCGCGCATCCGACCGAGGCGACGCGGCGTACGCTCCTCGTGAAGGAGCAGCGCGTGGCGGTCGAGCTCGTCCGGCGCATGATCGAGTCGCGCCTCCCGATCGAAGAGGCGGCTGGCCGCGCGCGCCTGCGCAGCGAAATCACGCTCTCTTGGCAAACCGACGAGCACCTGCACGATCGCCCGACCGTGGCCGACGAGGTCGAGCACGTCGTCTTCTACGTGACCGACGTCATCTATCGCATCGTTCCCGCGTTCTACGACGCGCTCGAAGATGCCGCGGCGCGAGTCTTCGGCGACGAGGGTCGGCCGCGGATTCCGGCGGGAATCGTGCGGTTCGGGACGTGGGTCGGCGGCGACATGGACGGGAATCCGAACGTCGGCGCGCCGACGATCCGTGCGACGCTCGAGCGACAGCGCGAGCTGATCCTCGAACGCTATCTGGGCGAGGCGCGCGAACTCTTCGGGCACCTGAGTCACTCCACGGCGTACGCCGAGGTGTCGGCGGCGGTCGAAGATCGTGTGCGAACCTACGCCGAGGACCTCCCCGAGGTCGGATCCGCGATCCCGGTCCGCTACGCCGAGATGCCCTACCGCCGACTGCTCTGGCTCATGAACGCGAAGTTGCGCGCCACGCTTCGAGACGCGCCGGGTCGCTACGATACGGCCGACGAGTTGGTCGAGGACATCGCCATCCTGCACGAGAGTCTGCTCGCGAATCGAGGTGCGAACGCGGGTGCGCGGCTCGTCGAGCGCTGGCGTCGGCGCGTCGAGACGTTCGGGTTCTGTCTCGCGACGCTCGACATCCGTGAGGACTCGCTCGTGCACCGGCGCGCGGCCGGACAGCTCATGGGCGACGACTCGTTCGAGTCCCGCGATGCCGCAAATCGTACCGAGGCGCTTTCCGCGGCACTCGCACGCGGTCACGATCCGGGGGTGCCGCTCGCGCCCGAGTCGGACACCGAGCTCGCGCGCGTGCTCGACGTGCTCGGCGCCATTCGGGAGTGTCGCCGGCGCTTCGGACACGACGCGATCGGGCCGTACATCATCTCGATGGCGCAGGGGGTCGACGATGCGCTCGCGTTGCTCTGGCTCGCACGGCGCGCGGGACTCGTCGACGCGGAAGACGCGGTCGAGCTCGACATCGCGCCGCTCTTCGAGACGGTCGACGACTTGCAGAGCGCCGCGCGCGTCATGGCCGCGCTTTATGCGCATCCGCAGTACCGCGACCATCTCCGATCGCGCGACGATCATCAGGTGGTGATGCTCGGTTACTCGGACAGCAATCGCGAATCGGGGCTCATCGCGTCGCGCTGGGCGCTGCAGCAAGCGCAGGAAGAGCTCCTCGCGACGAGCGAAGAGAGTGGAGTTCGTTTGACGCTGTTCCACGGCCGCGGTGGAACGATCAGTCGCGGGGGCAGCAAACCGCGCAACGCGATCCTCGCCGAGCCGCCGAACGCTGTCCGTGGACGACTACGTCTGACCGAGCAGGGGGAGATCATCCACGCGAAGTACGGGTTGCGCGATCTCGCGCTGCGGACGCTCGAGCTCACGGCCGGCGCGGTGATCGAGGTCACGGCTGCGAACGACGGCCGGACATCCGCCGCGGCCGAGTCGGTGCCTGTGTGGCCTGACGAGTGGCGCGCCGTGATGGAGCGCGCCGCGGCGACGGCTCGCCAAACGTATCGTGCGCTCGTCTTCGACGAGCCCGATTTCTACGAGTACTTCCGCGGCGCGACGCCGATCGACGTCATCGAGCGGCTGCTGATCGGTTCACGGCCGGTCGCGCGGCGCAGCAAGTCGGGGATCGAGAACCTCCGTGCGATTCCGTGGGTATTCGCGTGGACGCAAAGTCGCCACATGCTCCCCGGATGGTACGGGGTGGGCGAAGGCCTGCGCGTCGCGGAAGCCGAGTTCGGCATCGATGTGTTGCGCGGAATGAATGCCGAGTGGCCGTTCTTCGCGAACCTCGTCGCCGATGTCGAGATGGTCCTCGCGAAGGCCGACTTGAACATAGCGCGGCAATACGCCGACCTGGCAGGCGACGTCGGATCGAAGTTCTTCCCGAGGATCGTCGAAGCGTTCGAGTCGACGCGCGACGTGATCTTGCGGATCACGGGGTGCGACGAACTCCTCGCGAACGAACCCGTGCTCGAGCGTGCGATCGGCCTGCGCAATCCCTATGTCGATCCGATGAGCAAGGTCCAGATCGACCTGCTACAGCGTTGGCGTGATGGCGGGCGTGAGGACGAGGCGCTCGAGCGCGTGTTGCTGTCGACGGTGAAGGGCATCGCGCGCGGACTTCAGAACACGGGGTGACCTGGCCCGCATGATTCACGGGCCGGCGCTGCCGTCAGTCGGTGGCGTCGGAGCGATCGGCCTGGCTCCGGTCGCCGCGGTCCCGGTCGCCGCGTACGAAGCGGTCGCGTTGTTCGCGAAAATGCGGTGAGGTCCAGAGCTCTGCGAAGGCTTCGGACTCTTCGTCAC
>JAUIME010000606.1 GCA_030433195.1 bacterium | reverse complement strand
CGGGCGACGCAGCGGATGCGAACGACGAGTCCTGACGTAGGCGGGACGCGGGTCCGCGTTCTTTGACGCGGGGATTCACAGTCGAACGAGCAGGCGCCGTGTGTAGAACGACGTGACGACGACGGTCGCGACGACGAACGCGAGCCCCAGCAGGATCACCGCCGGCGCGAGGCTCGTCGAGACGGGGACGCCTCGCTCGACGAGCACGTTCGCGATCGCCGTCCAGCAGATCGCGAAGCCCGCGGCCGACGCGACGGTGATGACGGCGATGAACGTCACGATCGACCGGAACAGGTAGGCGAAGAGGATTCGCGTCGTGTAGCCGAGTCGTACGAGCAGCTCGAGCTCGTCGCGTGCGTCGGAGACGAGAATCGCGAGGTTCAAGACGAGGATCGTCACCGCGAGTACGACGAAGAAGACACCGACGAACAGCACGATCGTCGTGACGACGTTGAGGATCATGACGGCGCGGCCGCTGTTCAGTCGATCCGGGTTGACGCGCAGTTCGCGATCCTCGAGGTACGTGCGGATCTCGGCATTACGTCGTTGATCGACGTGCACGATGACCTTCGACGGCGGCTTCGTCTCGCCAGGGCCGATCGCGTCGTTAGCCCACCGCAAGAACTCTTCGGGAACGAGGATCGACCCGATGCGGTGACTGAATCCCGCCACTGCCGCTTTCAGCACGCGGCGGCCGCGCGGCCCTTCGATCGTCAGCGTGACGGGCAATGCCGAGATGGTGCCTTCGGTGAGCTGCGGCATGCTTTGGCTGATCGCGTAGCCGAAGTTGTAGAGATCGAGGAAGTCTTGCGGGAGCAGGATGGGGACGGGGTCGCTCTCTTCGCTCCACGTGAACGTATCGGGTACGACGTCGAGGAAATCGCTCGGAACCGATTCGAGGAACAGCTCCGTGTCGATGCCGAGGCTGCCGCCGACGTCGGCGTAGACCGAGAACTCGCTTGCGCCAAATGGCGACATGCGTTGAACGAAGGGTTGCGCGCGCAGGTCGGCAAGCTCTTCGTCGTCGAACGTCGGGCCCTTGCCGAGAAGCCCGCCCATGAGTCGGACCTGTTTGCTGAGGATCAGGTACTCGTGAAAGTCCTGGCGCGGATCGAGGACGCTCCGAAAGACGAGGTACGTCTGCACCGAGAGCAACACGGTCAGCAAGCCGACGACGAAGCCGGCCGCACCGAGGCCGAATCGCGTCCAGCTCATCCGACCCGCGAGAATTCGGCGCAAGAGGTCGTTCATCTCAAAGCCGCACCTTTCGGTCGTACGCGAGCCGATCGTCGGCATCGAGCGACGCGACGAGGCAGCCGGCGCCCCGAGTTTCGCACGCCTCGCGCACGAGCTCGCACGCGAGCGCGATGTTCGCGGGATCGAGATGGCTGAACGGCTCGTCGAGCAGCAGCCACTCGAACGGCTGCGTGAGCGCGCGCGCGATCGCGACGCGCTGCCGCTCGCCGTACGACATGTGCGCGCACGGTTGATCGAGGATGCCCGCAATGCCGAGTCGATCGCACATCGCGCCGACGTCGTCGTCGGTGACGGACGATCGAAGAGCCGTCTTCACACGAATGTTCTCGGCACCCGTCAGATGCAGAAACAGCCCGAGATCTTGGAAGACGATCGCGATCCTCCGCTGGCGCACGTCGGCCCACGTGTTGCGATCGAACTCGGCGACGTCGTCGCCGTCGATTCGTACCGTGCCCGAGTAGTCCGTGCGCAGCCCGTAGAGAACGTGCATGAGTGTCGACTTGCCGCGACCCGAGGGCGCGACGACCTGACACGCTTCCCCACGCTGAATCTCGAGTGTCGTCCCCCAGACGTCGGAATCGGCGGAGATTCGCCCGCGGATGGGAGCGGGCACGACGTCATGAAGAGTCAGGGTCGACATGGGGGATCGAATCGATTCGAAGCACGTGTTTGGCAAAGTCGGATTATCGGTGTCGCCGTCGCTCGACGCAAGGATCCGAGCGGTGAACTGCCGTGTGAAGCGGTTTCCCGTTGACCCCGCGTGGCCGCGTGTTTAGCCTGACGCCTGCGCGTGCGGCGATGGCTCCGCGCACGGGGCGGATCCCGAGAGGGAGCCACCCCTCGAATCAGCCTGCGAGAGGGGGAAGATCGAGATGAACGCGGCTCTTAGGGCACGATCGTGTCGGGTGATCCTCGTGATCGCTGCGGTGGTTTGGGGTGCGGCCAGCGGGGCCGCGGTGGCTCTCGCGAGCGCTCCCGAAGGCGACGTGTACGGCTTCGCGTCGCACGTTCCGGCCGACCGAGACACGTTGGTCGTGATTCGCGATCCGTGGCCGTACTTCGAGAAGGCGGTGCGTTCGCACGAGTTCGTCGATTCGGTGCTCGACTTCCTGGAGGTGACGCAGGGCGACCGCCCCGCGTACGATCCCGACGCCGTAGTCGCTCAGATGGCGCCGATCCGCCCGTTCCTGCCCGTCGAGATCGCCGCGGGCTTCACGTCCGATTCACTCGACCGTTTTTCGGAATGTGCGCGGCTCGTCGTGTACAGCGGCCTGTCCGGAGCGTGGATCGACGAAACCCTGGAGAAGGGCGGCGGGAAGACGAGCGATGAGCGCCTCGCGAAGTTCCAACGCGAGTTCACGGAGTCGTTGCGACGCGTGACGCTCCCCGACGCAACGATCTACGTGCGATTCGCGAATGCCGCGGCAGCGAGCTTCCTGTACGGTGCGTTGAAGCCGATGTTGCAGCAGGCGACGGCGACGGGTGCGTTCGAGCTCGAGCAAACCGAGAAGCGCGACTCGATCCGCTTCCAAGTGGGCAACGTCTTCGACGACGCGAGTGCTGCGATTCTGCTGACGGACCTCGGACTCGGGGTGGACCCGTCGGGCGACGGGTTCGCGTCGATGGTGGAGGTGCTTCGATCGAAGCGGGCAGAGATGCACGCCGAGCTTCGTGGCGACGCGCTCGTGTTCACGATCGGCCCGCGCGCAGCGGAGGGCGCGGCGACGTACGACGTCGGGACGCTCGGGCTCGCGGTTGGTGCCGGATCGTCGGTTTCCGCTCGCTTGCCGTGGGTTGCGGCGCGCTGGGATATCTCGGGATACAAGCGCGGGGCGGCCACCGGGCTCGCCGCGTGGAAGGAATGGGAGCCGACGGATCTGGGCCGCCGGATGAAGCGACTCGACGATACCGACACCATCGGAACGTTGACTTCGACCGCGACGACGGTCGCGCTGTTGCCGGATCGGGGGACGTTACGCCTCGATGCGGCCGATGGCATCCACACCGTCGTGCGCACGCACGGAGGCGCGAGCGCGCCGACGCTCGCGTCGACGTCGATCCTCGAGTGGTTGCCGGCGGATGTGACGATGGTCCGCCTGGATGCTCGCTCATCGATCGGGAGCCGCCTCGCCGGATGGGTGCGGAACTTCGAGGACCGGCTCGCGACGCGCCTCGTCCAGTACGAGTGGAGTGGCGACCAAGACAACGTCACCCGTGCGGCCTACCTCGAGGGCGCCTACTACGAAAACTTCGGCGACTTCCGTTCGCTGGTACTCGAACGCGGGCCGAGTCTCTTCGCTCCGCCATCGGCGATCATGGTCGCGCCGAACGGGCGCGTTCGGAAGCTGTCGGTGACGATCCCGCTGGACGGTTCCGGTACGAATGTAGAACGGCACGCCTTCGAGAATCTCGAAGTGCCCGAACT
>JAUIME010000605.1 GCA_030433195.1 bacterium | reverse complement strand
GACGCCTGATGACGCCGTTGCGTGCCCGCGACGATCGCGAGGCCCTTGGCTTCGGCCTTGGCCGAGGCGTCGATCACGACACGCACGCCGACGGGATCGACGGCGACGGGCTTCTCCATGAAGACGTGGACGCCCGCGTCGACCGCCGCGCGCAAGTGTTCCGGACGAAAGCCCGGCGGCGTCGCGAGGATCGCGATGTCGATGCCGCAACCGAGCACCTTGCGGTAGGCGTCGAGTCCCGTGAACCGCATCGACTCGTGCACCGCGAAGCGATCTCCGAGCTGGTCCGCGAGGTGCTTCGCACTGCCGTCGAGTCGGTCGCGGAACGCATCGCCCATCGCCACGATCTCGATGCCGGGCGCGGCCTGCGCGCACTGGATCGCGGCGCCGGTGCCGCGTCCGCCGCAACCGATGAGACCCACGCGCAACGTGTCCGAACCGCTCGCGAACAAGCGGCCCGACGCGAGCGGCGCGATCATCGCCCCCGTCGTCACGGCGGCCGAGGTCTTCAGGAAGTCACGTCGCGTCGTCGTCGGGTCGGGCATCGGTCGGGCTCCTCGAATCGATCGGGATCTCGCGGGATTCGTCGCGCGGTTCGCGACGAGCCCGCGATTCTACGCGGATCGGCTCGCGCGCGTCAAACGATCCTGGAAGAGTCTAGACGCCGTGACGAGAGGCTCAGCGGGCGTACGTACCGGTGTCGCCGGCACCCATCGCGAGCCAGGCCTTCGGCGGCAAGAGCCACTCGAGCTCGGCCGCGCTGCGCGTGAGGGAGGCCGTGACGAGTTTGGCCACGGCGGCCTTCTTCATGCGGAAGGCGAACGTGTCGCGGCCCGTGACGAGACGCGAGACGAGGGACGAGAGGCACGGTTCGTGACCGACGAGGAGGACGCGCTCGTCGTCCGAGTCGTCGAGTCGCTGCAGGAGCGGGGCGGGGTCCTCGAAGGCGAGGGTGCCGTCGAGCTCGGTCTCGCGTCCGCCGCCGCGGAGGGCGGCGACGATCTCGGCGGTCTCGCGGGCCCGGAGGTAGGGGCTCGTCACGATGCGATCGAACCGATCGACGAAGATCCCGAGGGCTTTGGCGACCTCTTCGACGCGCCGCGATCCGCGCTCGGTCAGCGGGCGGTCGGCGTCCGAACCTCGCCACGATTCACGATCTGCGGCGATTCCGTGCCGCATCAGGTACAGCTCCATGGTCCCTCCGCATCCATTCGAACCTGTCGTCCGGGGGCCTCGGATCTGGCCTGCCCGGGCCCCCCTCTGGTAGACTCTTGGTCCGCGAGAACATCCCGCCCCGTCGACCTCGATTGCGCGAATCCAAGGGGATGGAGGCCGACATCCGACCGCCGAGCACTATAGTGACCCAGTCCGAAACACTCCAGGAGATCGAGTACAAGTGGCGCGTTGCGGGAGATCGCGACGTGAAGCGGCTGCGCGAAGCGCTCGTCGCTGCGGGCGCCACTCTGACGCCGCCGCGCCGACTCGAGATCCGCGACCACTACGTCGACACCGAGGACCGCTTCTTCCTGAAGGCCGGCGTTCGATGCCGGATCCGATCGAAGAACGGCGGATCTTGGGAGATCACGCTGAAGTCGACGGGTTCGAGCGCCGGCAACGGCGCGTTCACGCGCACCGAGCGGACGATCGCGCTCGAGAGCGCCACCACCGAGTCCGAAGCGCTCGACGCGCTGCACGGCCCGGCGCTCGGCAACGAGCTCGGGGGGCGTCGCGTCGACCTCGTGCTCGCGATCGACAATCGCCGCGAAGTCCAAGAGGTGCGCCTTGCGGACGGGACGCGCGCCGAGTTGTGCGCGGACACGGTTCTGGCGAAGTCGGGCGACGAGCGATCCGAGCTGCGCGAGGTGGAGCTCGAGTTCGAAGAAGGCGACGCCCGCGCGTTGGCCGACGCGGTCTCTCGCATGGCGAGCTCGGTCGAGCTGACGCCGAGCGACGTCTCGAAGTTCGAGGCCTCGGCGAACGCGCTCGGTATCGCGTCGGCACCGCCGCCGCTTCCGAAGGAGTCGTTCTCGCGGGACGATCCCGTGGGTGTTGCGGCGCGTGCGGTGATCGCGCGTCAGACCGCGGTGCTCGAGCGCAACGACCCGGGCGTGCGCCTCGGCATGAACGACGAAGCCATCCACGACATGCGCGTCGCGACGCGTCGCTTGCGAGCGGCGCTCTCCGTGTTCGACGAGTTCTTGCCCGAGCGCGAGCGCAAGGTGCACAAGGATCTGTCGTGGCTTCGCAAATCGCTCGGTGAAGGCCGCGACCTCGAAGTGCAGGCGGCGCGCATGACGTCGCTCGCGACGCAGCTTCCGGCCGAGCAACGCGTACACACCGACTCCTACGTCGGGAAGCTCACCGATCGACTGGCGGCCGAGTCGTCGGGCGCGCTCGAGGTCCTCGAATCGCGACGTTACCGCGCGATGATCGACGAGCTGCATCGCCTCGCCGACAGTCGTGTGAAGGGCAAGGCGAAGAAGCGCACGGTCGCCGAGCACGGCGCGCGTGCGATCGAGCGACGGCTGTCGAAGATCGTCGATCGCTATCCGCGACGGATCGACCCCGACAGCGAAGACGCGCTTCTGCATCGCATCCGCATCGACCTGAAGGCGGTGCGCTACACGTGCGAGTTCTTCCGGCGCACCGGGTCGGCCGAGCTCTTGGCATTCATCCGCGAGACGAAGAAGCTGCAAGACGTGCTCGGCGATCACCAAGACGCCTGCACGGGGCGCGACATGCTGCGCAAAGAGCTCGACGCGGCCGTGACCGAGGCACCCGAGATCGAGTCGTCGCAGGACTCGGACGAGGTCGTCGCCGCGACGGGAACGACAGGGCCCGTCGGTCCCCCGGGTGCCGGCGCTCCGAGCCCCGCGCCGCGAGTCGCCGACGCGGGTGACGAAGACCGAGTCGCGCTCGAGGCGTTGCTCGCGGTCGTCGAAACCGGCAAGGCGCGGCTTCGCACGGACTTCTTCTCGATGTGGCACGACTATCGCCGCAAGAAGCACTTCCGCAGCGTCGTCGCGTCGCTCGAAGACGACTGATTCCGCTTGCCGGGCCGACTCAGGACGCGGGGTCGGCGCGTCGCGGGCGGAACTCGCGCGGCACCGCACGCCGCCGCCGGGCATCCGCTTCTTTGGCCGCTTCGCAGAAGTGCTCCTGAGCGTGAAACCGCGGATCGGTCGGTGCCTTGCGTTCGTACGAGCCGTCGGCGAGAAGCGTCCACGACTTCGTGTCGTCGCGGAAGTACGCGTCGGCGATCTCCATGACCTGCTTGCGGATCTTCGTGTCGAGGATCGGGAACATCGTCTCGACGCGCCGATCGATGTTGCGCGGCATCCAGTCCGCGCTCGACAGGTACACGCGGTCGTCCCCGCCGTTGTGGAACCAGAAGATGCGGCTGTGCTCGAGGAAGCGGCCGATGATGCTGCACACCTCGATCCCCTCGCTTCGGCCCGCGACGCCGGGCACGAGGCAGCAGGTTCCACGGATGTTGAGCCGGATCTTCACGCCCGCTTGCGCGGCGGTGTAGAGCGCTTCGATCAACTCCTCGTCGACGAGCGAATTCATCTTCAGCGTGATCGCGGCGCGGCGCCCTTCCTCGGCGAGGAGCGTCTCGCGCTGCACGAGCCGCAGCAGCGTCTTGCGCATCGTGAGCGGCGCGATCGCGAGAACCGAAAGATC
>JAUIME010000604.1 GCA_030433195.1 bacterium | reverse complement strand
ACACGAACTGCGCGATGAAGAACATGATGACGAGGTAGTACGCCATCTGGTTCATGGCTTTCGTCATGCCGACGATGATGTCCTTCGAGCTCTGGATCGTACGGGCCACGAGGCCGTAGACGACACCGGGCACGAGGAACATGAAGAAGATGAGCGAGACGATGGACCGCATCAACGCCGCATCGCTTCGGAAGAGCTCGCCCTCGGCGTTGCGCCAAGCCGAGCCCGCAGGAAGAGCCGTGACCACGAGGATGACGATCCCGATGATCAGCGCGAACATCGCCGCGGCGAGCCCGACGCGTTCGTTCGTCGCAAGCTCGTGCATGTCGGGAAGATCGTCGAGATCCCCGTCGATCGGAGTCTTCTGGAGCCTCGGTTCGACGACCTTGTCGGTCAGGAACCAGCCGAAGCCGACGATCAGCAGCGACGAGATCGTCGTGAAGAAATAGTTGTTGAGCGGATTGAGCTCGACGCTCGCGTCGAGAATCTGGGCCCCGGCTTGCGTGAGCCCCTGAAGCATCGGATCGAGGGAAGACGGCACGAAGTTCGCCGAGAATCCGCCCGACACCCCCGCGAACGCGGCCGCGATCCCCGCCAGCGGGTGTCGCCCCGCCGCATAGAAGATCACGCCGCCGAGCGGGATGACCATCACGTAGCCCGCGTCGACCGCCGAGTGGCTGACGATTCCGACGAGGATGATCATCGGCGTCAGCAGCCACTTCGCCGTTACGCCGAGGAGCGCGCGCAGCGCCGAATTCACGAAGCCCGTATGCTCGGCCACACCGATCCCGAGCATCGCGACCAACACCACACCCACCGGATGGAAGTGCACGAAATTCTCGACCATCACCGAGAGCCACTCCGTGAACGCTCCCGCACCGAGCAGGTTGTTCACGACGAGCGGAACCTCTTCATCAGGGAAGCGGGGGTCGAGAATGTCGAACTTCACGTACGACAAGAGCCACGACAGGATCCACACGACGCCGAGCAGAGCGACGAAGAGGATCGCGGGATCCGGCAGTTTGTTCCCGACGCGCTCCACGAGCGCGAGCATCCGCGCCGTGAAACCGGGGCGTGTCGAGGTCGTCGTTCTCTCGTCTTCCATCTCGTCTCCTGTGGGTTCGATCTTCGAGCGTGACCGCCGCGGAGCGGTTCACTCGCGAGAGTCAGTTGGTCGCGGGTTCGCGATCGGTCATCCCGAGCTGTTGCAGGATGAAGGCGTACTCGAGCGCCACGTCACGTTGCCGTCGGAATCGACCCGACTTGCCGCCGTGCCCCGCTTCCATGTTGACGTGGAAAACCAACAGGTTGTCGTCGGTCTTTCGGTCCCGAAGCCGGGCCACCCACTTGGCGGGCTCGAAGTACTGCACCTGGCTGTCCCAGAGGCCCGTCGTGACGAGCATCGCAGGATAGTCCTTCTCTTCGACGTTATCGTACGGAGAGTACGACAACATGTAATCGTAGTACTTCTTCTGCTTCGGGTTGCCCCACTCGTCGAACTCGTTCGTGGTGAGCGGGATCGACTCGTCGAGCATCGTGGTCACGACGTCGACGAACGGCACGTGCGCCACGATCACGCGATAGAGCTCGGGCGCCATGTTCGCGACTGCGCCCACGAGCAAGCCCCCGGCGCTGCCGCCCATCGCGATCACCTCGTTCGGGTCGCAGTACTTCTCGTCGACCAGGAATCGCGTGACGTCCACGAAGTCCGTGAACGTGTTGCGCTTTCGCAGCAGCTTCCCGTCGTCGTACCAGCGTCGTCCCATCTCCTGCCCGCCGCGGATGTGCGCGATCGCGAAGACGAAGCCGCGATCGAGCAGCGAGATGATGCTGGATCGGAAGCGTGGATCGGACGACGATCCGTACGACCCGTACGCATACTGGTACAACGGCGCCGTGCCGTCGCGCTCGAAGCCCTTGCGGTACACGACCGACACCGGGACCCGCTCGCCGTCGCGCGCCGTAGCCCAGAGCCGCTCGGTCTCGTAGCGCGACGAGTCGAAGCCCCCGAGCACCTCTTGCTGCTTGCGAAGGATCCGCTCGCCGGTCTTCATGTTCACGTCGTAGATCGTCGGCGGCGTCGTCAGCGACGTGTACGAGTAGCGGAGCCACTCGGTGCCCTGCTCGGCGTTCGTCGAGAGCCCCGCCGAGTAGGCCGACTCGTCCGACTGGACGAAGCGCTCGCCGTCACCGCTCCACGGCTTGATCCGAACCCGCTGCAGCCCGTCGCTGCGCTCGGAGATCACGAGGTAGTCGTCGAACAGCGCGAAGCCTCCGACGTAGACCTCGTCCGAGTGCGGAACGACCTCGCTCCAGGCGTCCTTGCTCCCGGCGTCCTCGTCGGCGAGTTCCATGATCCGAAAGTTCGTCGCCTCGTGGTTCGTGCGGATGATCCAGCGTCCGTCGATATGGTCCGCACTGTACTCGAGACCGCGCTCACGCGGAATCAGCACCGCGAACGCGCCGTTCGGGTCGCTCGCTGCGAGGTATCGCAGCTCGTCGGAGATCGTGCTGCTCATGCGGATGGTGACGTAGGCGTCGTCGCCCGTGGTTCCGACCCCCATGTAGAAGCTCGGATCCTTCTCTTCGTAGACGAGTACGTCCCTCGCGGTGTCCGTCCCGAGCACGTGCTTCTTCACACGCTCGGACAGCAGCGTCACGGGATCGTTCTCGACGTAAAAGAGCGTCTGATTGTCGTCGGCCCACGCCATCGACGCGGACGTCCCCGTCATGGCGTCCGAGAGGATCTCGCCGGTTCGCAGGTCCTTGATTCGGATCGTGTATTGACGGCGCCCGACCTCGTCGACTCCGAACGCGAGCAGGTTCCCGTCCGGGCTGATCGTGTTGCCACCGACCTGGTAGTAGTCCTTGCCCTTCGCCATCGCGTTGACGTCGAGCAAGACTTCCTCCTCGGCGTCGAGCGAGCCGCTTCTGCGGCAGTAGATCGGATACTCGAGGCCCTCTTCGTAGCGCGTGTAATAGTAGTGTCCGCGATACCGATACGGCACCGTCGTGTCGTCCTTCTGCATGCGCCCGACGATCTCGTCGAACAGGCGATCCTGCAGCCCTCGGACCGACGCGAGCACCGCGTCGCGGTACTCGTTCTCGGCTTCGGGATACGCCAGCATGTCGGGATCCTGGCGCGTGTCGTCCCGAAGCCAGTAGTACTCGTCGGATCGCGATCCGTTGGGAGACGGCACGTCGTACGGTCGCTTCTCAGCCGTCGGAGGGACGGCTTCGATCGCACTCGCGACCGTGCCATCACGTCCGGACGTCTGTTTGGAAGTCCCCGTGCCGCTACATCCGACGGCGAGGAGGATCGACAGCCAAGCTGCCATCGAGAACGTCATCTTGCGCATGGAATCGGCTCCGAATTTCGCTCTTCTAGGACGCGACCCTGTGGCCGCATCGGGTCGAAGACGGTAAATCAAAGCCGTCGAGCGCGCAAGACGCACGGCCCTGTCACCCTCTCCGCACGATCGCGGCACGCTCCAATCAGACGGCGGTCCACCCGATGACGTCGCAAGCCGTCGTTGACGTCGCCACATTTCAAGCATATGATTGAAATCTCATGACGACGAAGGCCGCCGGAGACCCGAGAACCGAACGGACCCGAGCCGCGATCCTCGACGCGGCAGACGCCCTGTTCGCGAAACAGGGCGTGAGCGCGACGTCGACGCGCGCCG
>JAUIME010000603.1 GCA_030433195.1 bacterium | reverse complement strand
CGATCCGACGCTCGCCGATGACGTATCGCAACAAGTGTGGCTCGCGGCCATGGAGAGCCCGCCGAGAGACACGGGGCACGAAGCCGGATGGCTCGCACGTGTGACGCGCAACCTCTCGATGCGTTCGCATCGCGATCTGCGCCGTCGCGAGCGCCGCGAGCGTGTCGCGGCCCGGCCCGAGACCGTGCGCTCGGCGGCCGATGCCGTCGCGCGGCTCGAGATCGAGCGTCGCGTCACCGAGGCGGTTCTCGAACTCCCCGACGAGTTCCGTGTCGTCGTCGTGCTGCGCTACTTCGAGAATCGAACCCCCGCGGCGATCGCCGCCGAACTCGATGTTCCGGCCGCGACGGTGCGAACGCGACTCCATCGCGGCCTCGAGCGCTTGCGGCGTGCGCTCGACACCGAGTTCGACGATGGATCCGGATCGGGACGTGCCGCGTGGCATGCCGCCTTGCTCCCGCTCGTCTCCGCTGGCGCACAAACCGGCGTGATCGCGCCGACGTCCGCTGCACCGCTACCCGCCGATGTCGCCACACGAACCGGAGGTACGTTCATGGGAACGTCGAAGCTCGTCCTGACCTTGTCTGTCGTCATCGTCGCGCTCGGAGTCGGCTTCGTGGTCGAGGAACACCTCTTCGACACGGATCCGCCGCGTCGCGCCGTCACCGAGGGCGGGTCGCATGCGGATGCGATCGATGCCAACACGAACGAAAATGGGAGCGTGCGCGAATCCGGCGACGTGCGCGAGCAAACGACGCCAATCGAAGCCCAGCCGGGTGACGATCCGATCGGCGGCACGGCGAGCCAGGAGAACATCGCTCCCCTTGGATTGCTCTACGGAGCGATTCGCGGCGCCGACGGCTCGGCTGCCGAAGCCGAGATCCGCATGCATCCCGTCGACGATGCCGACCCGTCCGCCGTACGTCAGGCGAGAGGGGCCGGTGTGTACGCGATCACGGGTATCCGTCCCGGGATGTGGTCGTACGAGATCTTCGGGCGAGATTCCCGCGTACGAACCGGGCGCATCGACATCCCCGAGGGCGAACATCCGCTGCGATTGGACTTCTCTCTCGCGACGTCGACTTCGATCATCGTGCGACTGCGTAACGATGCCGGGCAGCTCGTGCCGCCTGCGACGACCGGCCTGAATGCATTGGCTTTTCAGGCGAGCGTCGTCGCGACGAGTGATCCGCTTCCCGATCGACTCCCCGATGCCTATCGCGCTTCGTATGAGGGTGCCGGGCGCGGCCGCTTCTTCGGCATCTTCCTGCCACGTGTGCAGCACGAGGTCGAGATCCCGGACGATGCGGTCGGGATTCTCGTCGTCGACACGTTTCCCGTGCACGTTCAGTTGCTGTTCGGCGGTCGCGTCATCGCACGGCGCTACTTGGAATCACCGACCGACGCGATCACGTTCGACTTGTCGGAGAGCGACATCCGCGATACGTTCGCGACCTTGCGAGCACGCATCGTCGGCCCTTCGGGCGAGGCGTTGGAAGGAGCGCGCATCGATCAGACCGTCACCTTCGCGAGCGGTCTCGGCAGCGAGTCCGACGAGACGGGCGAATGGGTCGACACCGACGTACCGCCGGGGTATCGCTCGTTGCGGCTGCGTCTCGCCGAGGGAGCGACGCAGGAACTCGTGCTGCGCGTGGACGACGGAGCGACGATCGATCTCGGGACGCTTACGGTCGATCCCGATCTCGCCATCACGGGTCGCGTCGTCGACGCGCAGGGTGCCGGTGTCGAATGTTCGGTCGTCTACGAGTTGCTCGACGTCCCTCATTCGATCGACGCGACGACGACGGCGGCGCGGGTCCCTAGCGGGCGCGACGGGGCGTTCGAGATCGCCGGGCTCGTGCGTGGGCGGTATCGACTCACGGCCGTTGCGAAGATCGGGCATGCGCCGATCGTGCAGCCGATGCAGAGCCTGCCGACGGTCGTCGACGCCACGGCGGGATCGGAGGACGTCACGCTCGAAGCCCGCTCCGTGCGCTTGCTCGAGGTGATGATTCCCGGCGCGCGATGGCGGACGCTGCAATGCCACGTCGAAGACGAGTCGGGCGCGCGCGTCGCGACGTCGATCCCGCGGATGGCCGAGCAGCACGCGCTGCACGTTCCGGAGGGGAGCTGGCGCGTCGTCGTATCGGATGAGACTGGTGTCGTTGCCGACGCGAGCGTCGTGATCGCCGACGAGGACGTCAGGATCGAAGTCCAAGTCGCGGGAGGAGACCCATTCGGCGGTGAGGAACCCGACCCGGTCGGAGATCCGACGGCGCCACTCGTTCCGATCGTCGAGGAGAACCGTGGGGTCGGTCCCACAGATCTCGTCGGCACGATCGTCTACGGGAGAATTCACGATGACGCGGGGAACCCCGTGCGTGCGTCTCGGATCAAGGTGTCGAGTCATCCGCTGCAAGAGACGGTGTCCGCGACGCAGCCCGACGGATCGTACGCCGTGGCGGGTCTGCATGCGGGCGATTGTTGGCTCTCGGCGATCGCTTCCGGTCATTCGATCGCGACCCATCGTCACTCGATTCACGCCGAGCATCCGTTCGTTCGCGACGACGCGGTCGTCTCTCGGATTCCGGAGATCGGGTTTCGATTGCTCGCCGCCGACGGCTCGGAGATCTCGATGCTCGAGGATCCCTTCGAGTTGATCATCACCCGCGAACTCCCCGACGCATCGCGGCCGGTCGTCGAGCAGTCGTTCGTTCACGTCGGCCGGATGCTCCTCGACTTCGACGGACGGGTGTCGATCGTTCGACGGGAGCCGGGGTCGTTCCATGTTGCGGTCGTCCGCGCGGGGCACATCGTCGGCGTCGAAGCGTTCGCGCCCGACGTGCAAGAAGCCGTCGTCCGCTTGGGGGCTGACGCTCCGCCGCCGCGGTATGCGACGGTGCGGTTTCGTTGCGTCGAGTCCGAGACGGGCGCGGTACGCGTTCCGTACAAGATCATCGTCCAGCGTCCGGACGACATGGTGCGTAGACGATGGTTCGGGCGTGACCTCGCCGGGCGCGACCACCTGCCGATCCCCGTCGACGAGGACGGTGTCGTCGCGATCTCGAACGTCGGGGCGGGGCGCATCGAGCTTCGCATCGCCATCGAAGGGCGCGAGCCGTTCGCGTACCGATTCGACGTGCCCGAACTCGACCTCTTCGATCTCGGCGATCTCGCGCTCACGGAAGCGACGACACTGCGTGTGCGCTTCGTCGACGCAGCGGGCCAGCCGCTCGACCAATCCGGACGCGTGCGGCCCGTGACGCGCATCACCGGCCTTCCCGAGAGTGCTAGCACCGTCGAGGCCTACTACGGTGCACGCGGGAACGACCCCGCCGTGATCCCGGTCGGGCGGCGCGAATATGAACTCGTCACGCGGATCTTCGGCGAGGCGGGGCTCCAGGGATACACGGTCGACGCCCGTTCGGGGGACACCGAGGTGACACTCACCGGCCATCGCGGAACGTCGGTTCACATCGATCACGGTGTCGCGTCGTGGTCGGATGTTCGCGTTCGAATCGAGAACGCGAACGGGATCGTTCTCGAAGAGTCGTCTCCCGGGGCGTTCCCGATGCTGCGGCGACTCGCACCTGGCACGCACACGGTGATGATCCTGCGAGCCGGCGCCGAAGTCGCGTCGAAGACGTTCGAAGTCGGCTCCGAGCCGCTCACCGTCGAGGTGCAACCGTGATCGACGCA
>JAUIME010000602.1 GCA_030433195.1 bacterium | reverse complement strand
CGCTCGATCGGCCCGGCGACGAGCTGCGGGAAGTACGCGACGTAGAGCGCGAAGTCGAGCAGATTGCGCGTGGCGGGCATCTTGCCGCGATAGACGTCGATCGTGTAGGAGAGCGTCTGGAACGTGTAGAAGCTGATGCCGACCGGCAGCACGATCGCGAGCGTCGCGGGGTGCACTTCGAAGCCGAACGACTGCAAGAGCGACGCGCCCGAATCGACGAAGAATCCGAAGTACTTGAAGAAACCGAGGATCCCGAGGTTGGTCGCGAGGCTCGCGAGAAGGCGCAAGCGGCGGCCGCGCGGCGACGCTTCGGCCATCCCGCGCGCGACCGTGAAGTCGACGATCGTCGAGATCCACAGCAGCGACAGAAATCGCCAATCCCACGCCGCGTAGAAGGCGTACGACGCCGCGAGCAGGAGTCGGTTCTGCGCTCGGCGCGCGAGCACGACGTACAGCGCGAAGACGACCGCGAAGAATCCGGCGAACGGGAGCGTGTGGAAGAGCATGCGCGAGGACCGCGGGCCGGCTCGCGGCCGCCGGCCGACCGGGCGAACCGATCACGCGGATCCGGGACGGCGCACGAGGCCCCGTGAGGTCATCGATCGACACCGCCCGAATCTTGAGCGCGCACCGCCGCGAAGGGCGATGCGCGCTCGGGGGACACGGCGCAGCGTGCGATCAGCGCGCCTCGTACGGAAGCTCGGGGATCGACGGGGCGAGGATGCGCTTGGCCTGCGAGACCGTCGTCACGCGAAACCCGTAGCCGCGGCCGACGAAGGCCAGATCACCGATCGAGTCGCACAGGATCGTGATCGCCTGCTCGAGCGTCAGGTTCGTGACGCGGATGTTCAGCTCGTGCGTGCCGTAGATGTCGAGCACGTCCTGATCGACGACGAGCGTCTGCTTGTCTCCCATGAGCATGTCGAAGTACTTGCAAACCTCCATGAGCTCGACGTCCTGAAAGTCGAGGTCGACCTTCATGCTCAAGATCTCGTCGTGGCGCTGCGCGAACGTGGGTCGCACGACGAGTCGCGGATCCGGGTCGGACGGTTCGCGCTCGGGCGAGGCCAGATCGTCGCCGCCCGTGAGGTAGCGGATCGATGCGTCGATCGTCGCGATGCGACTCTCGACCGCGCGCAGCTCCGCGAACAGGTCGAACCGGGCGGTCTCCGACTCGAGCCCCTGCTTCATCATCGCGTCGACGCGTTCGAGCTTGCGGCGCAGGCTGTCGAGCTCGTGGACGTTCGCGTCGCGCTCGGCGTACATCTCGGCGACGTCGCGGCTCACGCGAAGGCGCGCGGCCTTGAGCTGCGCTTCGGCGCGTTGCACCTCGCTCTTGGCGAGCAAGACGTCGGGGCTCCACTCGAGCGCTCGCGACAGCGCTTCTTCGAGCGACGGCGGCGACGACGCTCGGGTACCCGCGCCCACACGCATCGTCATCGCGAGACTCGCGATCGCCACGGTTACGATCGACGCCAGCCACAGGCTCGTTCGGCGGTTCGTCATCATCATTCGTCTCCTCGTTCGGGGGCAGTTTCGTCAGCATCGTTCGATGCGGCCGGCGACTGCGCGTCGGCACCGCGTCGGCGGCCGTTCATCAGATCGCGCAGCAGCCAGTTGTCGGTGGAACCGGCCGCGACTTCCGTCGCCGTCGATTCCGCCTCGTCGAGATAGCGTCGGTAACAACGCAGGGCGCCCTGCACGTCGCCGCGCTCCTCGAACCAAAGATCGCCGGCGCGGCGCCACAAGGCGGCACGCTCGGATTCACTCGCAGATTCGGCCGCACGCTCGACGCGCGCGGGGTCGTCGCCATTCGGATCGGCCGTCGCACCGCCCGCCGGATCGGCCGCGCCGTCACCGCCGTCGCGAGGTTGCGCGCGCTCTTCGATGGGCGCATCGCCGCTCGCCGCATCCCCGAACGGCGTCGTGCGCCTCGTGGTCGTGCGGCCCGCAGCGTCGCGAACCTCGATGTGGATGAACGGACGGCGTGACGCGGCGATCCACTCGGCGAGCCCGAAACCGGTCGCGAACAGCAAGACGCCCGCGACCGCGAGCACGGCTCGACGACGTCCACGCCGCGCCCGGACCTGCCGCGCCGTGCGACGGAACAACGCCTCTTTCGCAGCTTGCGCTTCGGTCGACGCATCGTCGGCTTCGTCGCCGTCGGCGGGTGCCAACGCGATCTCGAGCTCGTCGAGCACACGCTCGAACGTCGCGTCTGCCTCTTCGTGATGTCGTTCGTCTCGTTCGTTCATGGCTTTCGCTTTTCGTGATCTAGGGACCTCGAGCTCGGTTCCGCGTCGGCTCGCTCGAGCGCGCGGAACGTCGCCCGGAAGGCCTCGCGCGCTCGCGACAACAACGACTCGACCGCCTTCGGACTGCGACCGATCGCCTGTGCGATCGCATCGACCGAGCGGCGTTCGGCGTACTTCGCGCGCAGCACCGCCTGATGCGACGTCGACAACGACGCGAACGTCAGCGAAACGCGCGCCCTCACGAGCGCTTCCTCGGGCCGCGGCGCATCCTGCGCGAGCTCGGCCACGTCGGCGACGTCGCTCGCGGCCTCGGCGTTGCGCCGCGCCGCTCGCCGGCGCTCGTTGCGCACCACGTTCTGCGCGATGCCGACGAGCCACGCCTCGAACGACCCGCGACCGGGGTCGAAGCGCCCGATGCGCTTTACCGCAACGAGCCACGTTTCCTGAATGATCTCGTCGGCACGCGCGGCGTCCCCGGCGACGCGACACCGGACGTACGCGAGCAACGGTGCGTACGCGCGCTCGTAGAGCACGCGCCACGCGGACTCGTCGCCCGCGAGCACGGCATCGCGCAGCGCTCGGTCGCGCCAGGTGCTTTCGGCATCGTCCATCGCGTCGGTTTCGCCAGGTCTCTCGCGCCAGGTCTCTCGCGCCAGGGTTGGGGGCCAGGCTCGTGATTCGCCACGGTTCGCGTCGCTTCGTCGGGCCTCGCCGCCGTGCGGCGACCGTCGGCCTTCCGAAGGGTATTTGTCACGCGCTCCCCGGATCCCTCGCTCGATTTCCGAGATTCGCCGCGCCGCGGCGCCGTTCAGCCGCCGGGCGGCAGGAACGGGCTCTCGACGATCGGGAAGTAGAGGTCGCCGTCTCGCCCCTTCCACCACTTCCCGGTCGATGCACGCTCGGCGCGCGTCGTGAAGTCGTAGAGCGACCAAACCGCGCGCAGATACCGGGGCGGCTCGTCCTCGAAGGGGTTCTCGGCGAAGAGCGACGTGACGGCTTCCCGGCCCTCGAACAACCCCTCGAGCATCGCGAGAAACCAGCCGCGCGAACGGCGCGAGTTCACGGGACGCTCGTATTCGAGCGCCGCGAACCAGAGCTGCCAGTCGAGGCGAGGCATGTGCGGCGCGACCCACGGCGGCCGTCGATCGAGACGCCCCGGCTTGTACGGAAGCTCGTAGCGCTTCCACTCGGTCCCGTCGTGACTGCCTTCGATCGCGATCTCGGGACGCTGCCGCGTCATCGTCGCGAAGAGCCCGTAGCGGTTGATGCTCGCGAACGGCCGCACGGACTGAAGCACCGCGCCGACCGGGCGCGGCGCCTCGACGCGCGGGAAGACGTCGAGCGCAAAGCGCGCCGTGCCGAGCGCGAGCAACACGATCGAGACCGCCACGACGAGTCCATGACCGATGCTCCGATCCGCGTCCGCCGGCCTCCCGCGAACACCCGCC